>CAYWUK010000007.1:0-18014 GCA_964461475.1 uncultured Dehalococcoidaceae bacterium | reverse complement strand
CAGTAAATAGCTGCGGCGTCCCCCAGCTGATAAAGGAGGGCGCCAATCGTATCGGGTGGCAGAGCAGAAAAGCCATCGTCCCTGATAAAGCAAAGTCCTGGCTCGTGCGCGGCAAGGGCATGGCCTACGGCTTCCATACCACCGGCGGCGCCTCCGAAAAGCCATCATCGGTATTGCTGGACTACAGCGGGGCAATAGTCAAGATGAACGAGGACGGCGTGGCCAGCCTGGCCATAGCCTGCGCCGATTTCGGCAGCGGCAACGTAAGCTCCATCGCCGCCATAGTCGCCGAGGAGCTGGGCATCCGCTACGAAGACGTCATAGTGGTCAAGGCAGACACGGACATAACTCCCTATGAATACGGCACACATGCCAGCCGCTCCATATATTCCGTTGGCAGCGCGGCTAAAGCCGCCGCTCGCAACGCCAAAAAGGTCATGCTTGACTGGGCTTCCCGCATGCTATCAGTCCCTGCCGACCAGTTGGAGGCGAAGGACCGCCGCATATATGTCAGGACGGAGCCCTCCAGGGGAATAGCAATACGTGAAGTGTTGGAGAACGCCCAATCGCAGGTATGGGGGGGCACTGCCATGGGCACTGCCTCGCAACGGGCTCCCGCCTGCCCTCCCCATTTCATAGTCACCTTCATCGAGGTCGAGGTCAACACCATGACGGGAGAGGTAAAGGTGGTGCGGGCGATACAGGGCGCCGATGTCGGCCAGCCCATCCTGCCCAATGTGGTGCGCGGACAGTTGATAGGAGGAGTGCACCAGGGGCTGGGCTTTGCCCTATCCGAGAACGTGAGCTACGACCCGCGCGACGGACATGTCCTCAACCCCGGCTTCCGCGATTACAAGCTGCTCACCCCGCTGGACATGCCCAAGGTGGATGTCTTCTTTGCCGATACCTATGAACCCACCGGCCCCTTCGGCGCCAAGGGCGTGGGCGAAGGGGCTACCAACCCCGTGGCCGCCGCCGTCTATAACGCCGTCTATAACGCCACGGGAGCCAGGATTTACACCATGCCGATAACGCCGCAGAAAGTTCTGGATGCGCTCAAGAGCAAGAAGAAGTAATTAACAATAGAGTTCCTAAAGAAGCGGGCTTAGCTTACAGACCCTTTTGCTTTTTCTCCAAGAGGAAGAGGACTTTCTCAGGGGTGGCAGGCGTCTCTTTGATGCGCACGCCCACGGCATCGTAAATAGCATTCAGCACGGCGGGCGTGGTGGCCACAATCGTCTGCTCGCCAATCCCCTTAGCCCCGAACGGCCCCTTGCCGGAGTGCGATTCAAATATTATTGACCGGATATCGGGCACGTCCTTTGAAGTGGGCACGATATAAGTCTTAAGGCTGGCGGTCTGCGGTATGCCCTGCTCCTCAATGAACTCCTCCATGAGCGCGAAGCCCAAACCCTGGGCCATGCCGCCCTCTATCTGGCCTTCAACCCTCTTCGGATTAATGGCCGTCCCCACGTCATAAGCTCCAGCCATCTTGATTACGTTCACCTTGCCCGTCAGGGTATTCACCTCAACCTCAAACGCCTGCGAGCCGAAGGTGAAGTCGGGGAAAATCTGGCCTTGCAGTATGTCCGAAGCGAAAGGCTCCACAGCAACCGCCCGGAAAGTCCTCAGGGCTTCCAGGGGATTGCCCTCGTTCTTCAGAGCTTGAACGACCCGCGACAGAGGCATCTTCAGCTTCCCGTCTTCCCGCGCAAATGCCTCATCGTTGTAGATATCCACCCCCTCCAGCCCCACCCCCAGCATCTGCGCCGCCTTTTGCAGGAGGTCGTGGCGGACTGTCTCCGCCGCCAGCTTAACCGCGTTCCCGGACATGAAAAGCGCCCGGCTCGCCGTCACCGTGCCGGCCAGCGGGGTAACTTGCGAGTCCGCCGATATGACCTGCACTCTCTCCAGGGAGACGCCAATCAACTCGGCGACTATCTGCCGCAGCGACTCCCTCTGACCCCCACCCAGGTCAGGAATCCCGCAGCGCACAACGGCGCTCCCGTCCATCTCCATCCCCACCCAGGCCGACGAAGTATCGTGTGTACAGCATATCCTGCCGTAGGGGTACCAGCCGCTGGCGAAGCCCCTCCCCAGCTTGATATAAGGGGCACTGGGCTTGCTTCGGGCGCCGAGGGCTTTCAAGACGGCCTGCTGAGCCTGGGGCAGCATGACCTCCGATTCAACGCGCTGCCCGGTTCCCGTCTCGTCGCCGCGCTTGAGATAGTTCTTCGCCCGCAGCTCCGCCGGGTCCATTTTCAGCTCCCTAGCCAGCATATCCATCTGCGATTCATAGGCTACCGCCACCTGCATCGTCCCGAACGAGCGGCAGGCGCTGGTGTAAATGTTGTTGGTCAATACTGAATAGGCGTCAACCTTGAGGTTGGGGATGTAGTACGGCCCTGTGGAGTGCACCGTGGAATAGAGGAGAATCCAGTGGCTGAGGTACATATAAGCCCCGCTGTCCCCGATTAGCTTCGCCTCCATGGCTACCAGCTTGCCATCCCTGGTGGCGCCATGCTTGTAATACATGCGGTACGGCACCCTCTTATGCCTGCCGTACATCATCTCTTCCCGCTCATAGGTCAGCTTAACCGGCCGGCCTGTCTTCCAGGCGAGCAGGGCGATATAGGGCTCAACGGTGAGGTCTTCCTTGCCGCCAAAGCCGCCACCCATCAGCGTGCCCCTGATGCGCACCCTGCTCTCCGGCACCATAAGCATATGGGCCACATCGCGGTACTGCTCAATGACCTGAGTCGCCACCCTCAGGTTAACCACGCCATCGTCGTCTATCCAGGCCACACCCGATTCCGGCTCAATATGGGCATGCTCCTGGTACTGCGTGCGGTAAGCATTCTCCACGACGATATCGGCTTCCTTGAAGCTCCGTTCGACGTCTCCCCGCCGCAATCCCCAGTGGGCGGCGATGTTGCTGCCTTCATGCACTGATGGGGCGCCATCCTCCATCGCCCTCTCCGCGTCAAAGGCACCGGGTAGGTCTTCATACTCAACCTTTATATACCCCAGCACCTCCCTGGCGATATCGGGGTCTTCGGCCGCGATTAAAGCGATGGGCTCGCCGTAGAACCTCACCCTGTCTTCGGCGAGGACGAAGCGCGGCACAGTCCGCGCCAGGCCCAGGTCGGCCGTCTGGCCTACCGCGCTGGTGACGGTGCGGTTATTGGGCACATCTGCCGCAGTGACGATGGCCACCACGCCGGGGAGGTTGCTTGCTGCGCTGATATCCAGCGACTTTATCCTTGCCGAAGCCCTGCTGCTCCTGAAGACCTTGCCGTGCAGCATCCCCTCCATGACGAAATCATCGGCATAAATGACGCTGCCGGATACCTTGGCCCTATCATCTATTCCGTTCAACCGCTTCCCTACTAAACGGAACGCCGCCTGCTCGTTAGCTTTCTTCACGCCCCTGCTTGTCATTTCCCTTCCCTCGCCACGGACTCTACGGCATCAACAATCTTCATATAGCCGGTGCAGCGGCAGAGGTTGCCGGATAAAGCATTGCGTATCTCTTCGCGGCCCGGCCTGGGGTTCTCGGCGAGCAGCCATCTGGCGGTCATTATCATGCCCGGCATGCAAAAGCCGCACTGAGAAGCGCCGTGGCTCACGAAGGAACCTTTGAGCGCCTCCAGAAGCTGGTCGCCCGTTTTCTTAATGGTTGCCACCTCCCGGCCATCCGCCTTCAAGGCAAGGACAAGGCAGGACGGAACGGCCCTGCCGTCGAGCAGCACGGTGCATGCGCCGCAGCTCCCTTCGCCACAGCCTTTTTTCACCTCGGTGAAGCCGTTATCCCTCAGGAAGCGCAGTAGCGTCATGTCCGTCTTAGCCTGCCCGCTGACCCACCTGTCGTTGACCTTCACCCTTATTTCTGACACTTCACTCCTCGCTGCTGGCCCGTTTCTGGCCATGGATGAAACCCAGGTTGTAAAACGCCATTATGAGAAGTCGGGCGGACAGCTCCCTCCTGTATTCCATAGAGCCCCTGACATCGCTGATGGGGCTCACCTCCCGTTTTAATATATCACCGGCCCTCTCTATCTCCTCAAGCGATGGCCTCATGCCCTGAAGCGCGGCCTCGGTCTTACGCGCCCTGAACGGGACAGGCGCCACAGAGCCCAGGGCAAGCCTCGCGCCACTTTCGATAACGCCTCCCCCGGCGCTGAACATGAGGGCAAGGGAAGCGACAGATATCGCTGTACCGTTCCGCTGTCCTAGCTTCAAAAATTCGCAGCTCTTCCCCTGCGCCTTTTTAAACCTCACCCCGGCGAGCAGTTCGTCCTTTCCGGCTTTGGTCTTCTTCACATCGGAAAAGAGCTCCTCCAGGAGGATTGCCCGCTCCCCGGCAACGCTCTTCAGCACAGCAGAGGCTTCTAAAGCCAGCAAAGGGGGCGCCATATCGGCAGATGGAGAGGCATTCATTAAATTGCCGCCCAGGGTGGCCAGGTTTTTAATCAGCGGGTTGGCGAATTTCTCGCATGATTGAAAGAGAATTGCTGCATCTTCCTGCACGATTGGGGACTTCTGAATCTCCGCGATGGTGGTCGCGGCACCGATGGCTATCTCTTCGCCTTCCCGCCTTACGTACCTTATCTCGTCCAGGCAGGATATATCAATGATTACCTGCAGCTCCGACGCCAGCGCTCTGTTCCTTATGTCAACCAGCAGGTCGGTCCCGCCAGCAAGGAAAGCCGCGCCCTCTTTATGCTCGGCCTTAAGCTCGAGCACTTCGCCCAGAGAACCTGCCCTTGTATAGATAAAATCCAAATCTTCCGCCCCGCTCAGGGGTGTGGCGCACCAGCAAACTGCTCGGCGATTTTTAAGGCGCTTATCACCCCGGCAATTACCGGCACTTTCAGGCGCCGTTCAAGCTGTTCCTTAATATCGCTCATGCCGGCGCAGCTGAGTATGAGGGCACCGGCGCCATCATCAATGCACCGCTGGCCCACTTCGCAGTAGACATCAAAAAGCTCGTGTCTCCTCGGCACGATATCGCCCTTGCCCAAAGGCCTGGCCGAGGCAAGCCTGTCTGCGGCAATGCCGAGGGAGCGCAGCTTATCGGGCACCGCCGCCGCCGACCACTCCGTTGAACTCAAGAAAGAGAAGCGCCTGGCCACGGCGCAGGCAGTTAAAATCGCCGCCTCCCCTATCCCGATGACATTCCTGACCGATGCCCGACAGGCATCAAGGCCGGGGTCGTAGCCGCAGGCGATGATGAAATAATCGTATTCGCGCCTGTTCTTCTCAACCAGGGCAACAACCTGCGGCGCCACTTCCTCGGCATCACGCACGCTGGCGATGAAATCCGGGGCATTCGGCAGACTCACGGTGGTTATCTCCGTCCCGGGCGCAGCATATTGCCTGGCCACAGCATCTATGGTCTTTGTCATCTCCGCGGAGGAGTTGGGGTTTATTATCAATATTTTCATAGTAGGCTCATCTTGTTTTCTGAACAGGCACAAATATATCATTACTTTAAGTGGCTGCCCTGGTTTTGTCAAGCTGGCTGAGCATACACGACAGCTTGGAAAATCTCCGCTTCGGTGCTAGAATATATCCCATTAAGACTCCTTAGCGAGAATTCAACAACAAGGAGAGAGTTATGTCCAACAACTTATCGGGAAGGGATATCCTGTCCACCAGCGATTGGACTAAGGGCGAGCTTGACCAGGTGCTCGACCTAGCATTCAAGTTCAAGGCGATGGGGGAAAAATCGCACTCACTGGATATCCTCAAAGGAAAGACCCTTTTGCTCCTGTTTTTCCGCGGCTCAACCCGCACCAGGACTTCTTTCACTGCCGCCATGCAGCAGTTGGGCGGCTTCGTCCAGTGCCCCGACCCCAAAGACCTGCGCCTGAGCCTTGAAGACAAGCCCGGGGCAGGCGAATCGCTCAAGGACACCGCCCGCGTAGTGGAAAGATATGTCGATGCGGTGGGCATCCGCCTCAGCGGCCCGATACTGGACAAGGACGGTATTCCCAGGCCGGGCCTCGGCGACGCCGTTACACAGAGGTTCGCCGAATATGCCAGGATTCCGGTCATAAACCTTGCCTGCGATATGCAACACCCCACGCAGGCTATGGCCGACATCATGGTCATGAAGGAAAGCGCGAGCGATTTACGCGGCAAGAAGTTCGTGGCCATGTGGGCATACTCGCCCATAGTGCGACACTACACCTCAATCCAGGCCGATGCGCTGATAGCCTCCACCTACAGCATGGATGTCACCATAGCCTATCCCGAGGGATACGACCTGAACCCGGAGATGGAATCGCTCATCAGGAAAGAGAGTGCAGCAAACGGGGCTAAGTTCCAGATAATGCACGACTTCAAGCGCGCCGTGGAGGGCGCCGACTTCGTCTTCCCGCGGACGTGGGTATCGCCCGACTATTACGTCCACACCAAGGAGGAGGAACTGCGCATCGCCTCGCGGTACAGGGACTGGCGGCTGGCCGAGAACCTGCTGAGATTGACCAACAACGCCCGCTTTATACACGTGATGCCGTTTGATAGGGGCAATGAGGTGGACGACAGCGTTGCCGACGGCCCGAATTCAGTGGTTTATGACCAGGCCGAGGACCTCCTCCACGTGCGCAAGGCTTTCCTCTCACTGGTTCTGGCCGAAGGCGACCCACTTAAGGGCATATAGACATCGCTTACATCGGGCGAATAAAAAGCCCTGGTAAACATTTCTATAAATAAGGAGAGGAACGATGGCCACAGATAAGCTGATTGAGGAATATACCAGGATACGCCCAGACTCGCAGAAGCTGCACGAACGCGCCGCAAAGGTCTTCGCCGCCGATGGCGCTACCCATAGCGCCCGAATCCTTGACCCCTTTTCGCCTTATTTCACCCATGCAAAGGGGTCGCGTAAGTGGGACGTGGATGGCAACGAATATATAGACTACGTAATGGGCCACGGCGCGCTGATACTGGGACATGGACGCCCTGAGATAGTTCGGGCGATACAGGAGCAGGCGGCCAGAGGAGTCCATTTCGGCGGTAGCCATGAGCTGGAGGTCGAGTGGGCCGAGCTGATACAGAGCATGATGACGGCATTTGAGAGGATTGAGTTTTTCGCCTGCGGCCAGGAGGCCAACATGATGGCGATAAGGCTGGCGCGCGTCTTCACCGGCAGGAAGAGGATACTCAGGTTTGAAGCTACTTTCCATGGCTGGGCTGACGAACTGTCAATACCCGGCTCGCTGGGAGTCGTCGCAGATGAAGTCACGGTGGCGCCTTTCCAGGATATCAATCGCCTGGAGGAAGAGCTGGCCAAAAAGGAATATGCCATCCTCTTCATGGAGGGTGGCGGCGCCTACATGGGCGGCCAGGCCCCCTGGGATGTCGATTTCGTTCGCGCAGCACGCGACCTCACCCGTAAGTACGGCACCGTCTTCCTGATTGACGAAGTGGTGACTGGCTTTCGAGATTCAACCGGAGGCTGGCAGGCCACGGTAGGAGTAACGCCCGACCTTACCACCCTGGGCAAGACCATTGGCGGGGGCCTGGGCGTGGGGGCTTTAGGAGGACGCGCCGATATCATGGACGCCTTGAAGCCCAAGTCCCCTCCGCAGCAATACCTCCGCCACAGCGGCACCTGGAATGCCAACCCCCTCACCGCAGCCGCCGGCGTCGCCGCCTGCCGACTCTACAGGGGAGGGGAAGTCCAGAATAAGGCCAAACAGATGGCCGCTTACCTCAGGGAAACCGGCAATAAGGCCCTGAAGGAACGCGGCATCAATGGCCGCCTCTATGGCAGGTCTACCGTCCACATGTACTTCGGTCCCACCGACTACGAACCGCCCAACGATACCCTGCCGCCAACTAGGGACATAAGAAAGCTCATGGCGGGAGACCAGACGAGGATGCGCCTGGGACATCATCTGCTCCAACGCGGCATCCACATCCACAGGCTGAAGCTCTTCGTCCTGTCAGCGGCGCACTCTAAAGATGACATTGAACAGACGGTGAAAGCCTTCGGCGATTCCCTCGATGCCATGCTCGCCGAAGGCACCCTGAGCAGTGGCTAAGACGCAGGGGTGAAGCAGGCCGCGAAGATAATGGCGCTTAACTCGCCCGGCGCTCAGGCCCACCCATGACCATAATCATGAGCGAATCATGCATCGGGTTGAAATACATGGTAGCGACCTGCCCGTAAAGGCCAGCCCTGACCGGCTGGCCGCTATCATAGCTATAGCCGATAACTGTTCCCGGCGTAACCGGGGCAGATATCTCCAGGCTGCACCACCTAAAATCTACCTCGTACTTTCTGTAGCTGGTGATTTGCGCCCGTGGTTCACAGGACTCGGTTGTTGTGTTCATGCTCCCTTATAGCGCTCCTTGGTTCTAATACATCGTTCATTTGATTTCATTATAGAAGGGAAAGTTTAAGAACTGGTTAAGGATTTGTTAGGGGAAGATTAGATTTTGTTTAAATCGTGGTTAAGGGTTGGCGACGGGCAGGCTGAAGGTAAAAGCCGAGCCTTTTCCCTCTTCGCTTTCCACCCATATCTCGCCGCCGTGGGCCTGTATGATGTGCTTGGCGATGGCCAGCCCCAGCCCCGTCCCGCCGCCGGAGCGCGCCCTGTCCACCTTGTAGAAGCGCTCAAAAATGCGCGGCAGATCATCGGCGGGAATGCCAATCCCGGTATCGGCAACCGTCACCAGCAGCCTATCGCCCTCGGCCCTGGATGAAATGGTTATCTTCCCATCCCGCGGCGTGAACTTAATAGCGTTGTGCACCAGGTTGACCAGGACCTGCTCTACCCTGTTTTCGTCGCCCATAAAGCGAGGCAAGCTGGGCGCGTTATCCAGAACCAGGCTGAGCTGTGCCCTCTCCGCCTGCGCCCTGAGCCTCTCTGCCACCCGTCCCACCACCCCGGCCACATCCACCGGCTCCATTTTCAGGGACATCTCGCCGCTCTCAATGCGGGATAGCTCGCCCAGTTCATCGACCATCTGCGCCAGCTTATCGCTTTCCACCTGCATCTTCAGCAGGAAGTCCTGTGCGATGCGCTCATCGTTGATGGCGCCATCCTGGAGGGTCTCAACGAGGGCCTTCAGCGACGCTATGGGCGTGCGCAGCTCATGAGATATATTCGCCATGAAGTCCTGTCGCACCTTCTCAAGGCGCCGGATTTCGGTGATATCCTGAACCAGCACCAGGGTGCCGTTGCTCAGCGGCGCGGCGGTCAGGTCGAAATACTGCCTGCTGCCTTCCGCCGCTACTATCCCTCTCTGGGGCTCCGCCGTCTGCATGCACCTCCGCACCAGGTCGTCCATCTCATGGTCGCGAACCAGGGCGATAAAAGGCCGCCCCATAGCAGCCTCGCTGCCCGTCTTAAACAGCTTTTCGGCTACCTTATTGAGCACGGTCACCTGCCTTTCCTCATCCAGCAGGAGAACAGCGACACTCACTACCGACAGGGTTGCCGCCAGTTTCTCCCTTTCGCCACTGAGCTCAGCCTCAGATGTTTTCAGTTTTGCCGCCAGCAATCTCAACGCTTCGTCCAGTTCCCCAACCCCACCCTTCGCTTCAGGCTGGCTGCCAGCCATCCCTCTGGCCAGGCCGGTGAGGGCTTGCAGCTCTTTTCCCGTCGCCCGCAACCTCCTCAGGAGATAGAGCACAGCCAATACGGCAGCGATTGCGATTAAAATGAACAGTATCAGCGCGATGTCTTCCATGCTACCTGTTATCTTTCAGATTTGCCCTGCATCCCTCTATATCCGCCACCTGGATGTAAACCTCAACCAAACCGCCCGGTGATGTAGTCTTCAGTGCGCTTGTCCCTGGGATTGGCGAAGAGCTCGGATGTTGCCCCGTATTCTATCAGCACACCGGCGCGGTCCTCACCCATGAGCAGGAAAGCCGTCATGTCGGATACGCGCGCCGCCTGCTGCATGTTGTGGGTGACTATGATAATCGTATACTCCTGAGCCAGATCCCTCATCAGGTCCTCAATTTTCAGCGTCGCCACAGGGTCAAGCGCGCTGCAGGGCTCGTCCAGCAGTATTATCTCCGGTTTTACGGCTATGGCCCGCGCGATGCAGAGGCGCTGCTGCTGACCGCCCGAGAGTGAGGCGCCCGACTGATTGAGCTTATCCTTGACTTCGTCCCACAGAGCGGCACGGCGCAAGCTGCGCTCCACGACTTCTTCCAGCTCGCCGCGCCGACTCCAGATGCGCGTAAGCCTCAGGCCTGCCGCCACGTTATCAAAAACGGACATCGTGGGGAAAGGGCTAGGCTTCTGAAAGACCATGCCAATGCGCCGGCGGATAACAACCGGGTCAACACTACCGGCATAGATGTCCTGGCCATCGAGCAAAACGCAGCCAACCACCCGGCCTCCATGCGAGACCTCGTGCAGGCGGTTCAGGCAGCGGATAAACGTGGACTTGCCACACCCCGATGGGCCGATGATGGCTGTGATTATCTGCGACTGAATGCTCAGGCTGATATCCTTGATTGCCAGCGTGCTCCCATACCAGGCGTTCAGTTTCTCTACTTCAAGAATGCCCTTACTTCTGCCGCGCCTGGCGCTGCGTTCGCCCCTTTTATCCTTTCTGACCATCTCATTTATCATATCTGTTTGCCTTCCCTTTCACAAATCCTTCGATTAGATATGGCCGCGGCGGCTGACCCAGCGCACGATGATGCTGATGCCAAGGACCAGCAACACCAGAAGGAAAGCGGCAGCCCATGCCTGCTGGTTCTGTTCTGGATAAGCGGAAATAGCATAATTATATATCAGCAATGGCAGAGCGCCAATTGGCTTAAGCAGACCCTGAAAGCCAAAGTAATTGCCCAGCGCCGTGAAGATGAGCGGGGCCGTCTCCCCAGCAACGCGGGCCACGGCCAGCATGACGCCGGTGACAATGCCGGTGAGAGCGCCGGGCACGATTACCCCCAGCACCGCCCGCCAACGCCTGATGCCGAGGGCCAGGGCGGCCTCGCGCATCGTATTTGGCACCAAGCGCAATGACTCCTCGGCGGTGCGGGCGACAACGGGAACCATGATAATAGCCAGCGCCACGCCCCCCGCAAGCGCCGAATATGAATGCATCGGCCGCACCACGATAGCATAGGCGAAAACGCCGACCACTATTGAGGGCACTCCGGCCAGAATGTCCGCAGCAAAACGCACCGCCGCTGCCACTCCGGGGCTGGCAAAATCGGACAGGAATATGCCCGCCATCAGCCCCACCGGCAGTGCCAGTATTGAAGCCATGGCTACCAGGATGAGGGTGCCGATAATCTCATTGCGCATCCCCCCGCCAGCTTCGCCCGCCGGCTTGGCGGCATGGGTAAGGAAGTCCAGATTGATATAGCCGATGCCGCGGGACAGCGTATAACCCAGGATTAATGCCAGCAGCAGGATGCCGACCCCGGCAGCGACGCCGCTCAGGGCAAGCATCAAGCGGTTAAACCATTTCCTGCGCACATAGCTGCTTTCCGACATAGCTATTCCCCTGCCTCTTTCACCGCCGTCAAGCGCCACACCAGCAGGCGGGCGACCACGTTGACCACCAGCGTCACGCCGAAGAGCACCAGGGCCAGTTCCACCAGGCTGCCGATGAAGACATCGCCGGTGGCCTCGCTGAACTCGCTGGCTATCTTGCTGGCGATGGTTGCTCCGGGTGAGAACAGCGAGGCGGTTAATTTATAAGAATTGCCGATGACCATGGTCACCGCCATAGTCTCGCCCAGGGCGCGGCCCAGCCCCAGGATTACCGCCCCGACCAGTCCCGAGCGGCAATAAGGCAAAACCGCCCGGCGAATCGTCTCCCAGCGCGTGGCCCCCAGGGCCAGCATGGCCTCGCGCTGGCTGCCGGGGACAGCGCGCATAACGTCCCGGCTCATGGCCGTGATGATGGGTATGACCATGATGGAAAGAATGATGCCCGCCGCCAGAAAGCCCACGCCGAAGGGCGGCCCCTGAAATAACGGCAGAAAGCCCGCATTTGCGCCCAGCCACTTCTCAATCGGTTCCTTTACGAAGGGCACCAGGACAAACAGTCCCCACAGGCCAATGATGACGCTGGGTATCGCCGCCAGCATCTCAATGAGGAAGGAGCCCGGCCTGCTCAGCCATGAAGGCGCCATCTCTACCAGAAATACGGCCGCCCCAAGGCTAACCGGCACAGCAATCAAAAGGCCGATGAACGAACTGAGCAGCGTCCCGTAGATGGCGGGCAGAGCGCCAAATTGCTCCTTGACCGGGTCCCAGGAAAGGTTGCCGATGAAGGCCGGCCCGAAGCGGCGAATGGCAGGCATGGCATCAATATTGAGGGCCACTACTATGCCTATGAGTATGGCGACCACCAGCAGGGCAAAAAAGAGCGTAAGATTGGAAAAGATGCTATCGCCGAAACGCGTGCAACGACCGGCTGTCCAGCCGGCCATCCGCCTCCTTAACTTTTGTTCCGGCGCTGCCGCCTTCATTTTTCTCAAGCTATCTCCGAAAATAAGCACAAACGGCAAAATGCAGGGAGTTAACCTCGCCCACATTTTACCATCGGCTTGCTTAATTTCCTAACGGCTGAGCAGCGGCTGCCCCTGATACTTGATGGACAGTATCTCGTTCTCCGCCTTAGCTACGGCGGCGCTGGAAAGCGACGCGTAGTCAAGCCCCGTCGTGTACTGCTGTCCCTCGTGTACCGCCCACCAGAGCATCTTCACCAGGGTTTCACCCTTGGCCTTGTCCGCCTGGTTGACGTACACCAGCATCCAGGTGAAGCCCGCTATCGGGTAAGCATCCGGGTTGGAAGAGTTGGTAATCATGACCTTCATACCGTCGGGCAGGGTCACGCCCTCGGCGGCCCTGGTGGTCGCCGCCAGCGACGGCTCCAGGTACTTGCCGCTGGAATTTTTGAGCTGCGCCCAGGCTAACTTGTTCTGCACGGCATAAGCCAGCTCAACGTAGCCGATGGCGCCGGCTATCTGCTGCACCTGGCCGGCCACGCCGGCATTGCCCTGGCCGCCGATATCGCCCGGCCAGTCCACCGAGGTGGCGTTGCCCACCTTGGTCTTCCATTCATCGCTCACCTTGGACAGGTAGTTGGTGAAGATAAAGGTGGTGCCGGAGCCATCGGAACGATGGACGACGGCTATGTCCGTATCCGGCAGGGAAAGCCCCGGGTTGATAGAAGTTATCCTCGGGTCATTCCACTTGGTTATCTTCTTCAGGTAGATGTCCGCCAGGACATCGCTGGCGAGCTTTAGCTGCCCTGAGCTGATTCCGGCCAGGTTATAGACGACGGCCACGGCGCCGCTGGTCATGGGAATATGCAGGATGGGGCCATGCGCCGCCTCCGCCTTGCCCTGCTGGTCAGCGGTCATGATGCCGTCGCTGGCGCCAAAGTCAACGGTGCCTTCCGTAATCTGGCTGATGCCGCCTCCGGAACCAATAGACTGATAGTTTACTTTTACCCCGGTGAGCTTGTTGTACTCGTCAAACCACTTGGAGTACAAGGGGTTGGGGAAAGTAGCGCCGGCGCCGTTAAGGCTCAGCGATGCCTGTTGCCCGCAACCAGCTATGGCGACAGTAAGAAGCGGTGCCAAAGATATTGCCGCTATAAGCCACTTGATTTTCTTCATTGATGATTGATTCTTCTCCTTTTTTATTTTTATTCTCAAAGCCTCAGGTATCTCGTTTTTGCCCTATTTCATCCGCGCCCTCCTTCTCATCTTCATCTTTAATTATGCGGGGCGGAGTTTAAGGGCGTGTTTTGATTTTGTTAAAGTCTTGTAAAATCTCGTCAAGCAGGGATATGCCGATTCGGTTGAACTAAAAAAGCCGCCTCTAGTATAATTGGCAGGACTTTATCTCGGCGCAATACCCGAAGGCAAGAGGCCCGGGCCGCCGATTATCTGAAGATGGCCTATCTCCTGGTGTAATACGAGGAGACACAGTACGATTCAGGCTGTGCCGACCTTAAAACCTGCAGCGCACGTTTCTGAGAGGGTCACAAACAAGCGCTAAGTGGTGAAATGCTCCACAGCCAGATACCGGTAACGATTGTCCGCCAGCACCGTTACGATGGTCTTGTCCTCGCCGAGGTCTTTAGCAACCTTCAGGGCAATATGAACGTTGGCCCCGGACGACATTCCGCAGAACAAGCCCTCTTCCTCACACAAGCGATGTGCCATGGCCCTGGCATCTTTATCGCTGACCAGAAAGACCTCATCCACAATCCCCTTCTTCCGCATATCCTCAACGATTAAAGCTTCCACCCCGGGCACCCCGTATTTCTTCATATACTTGCTGATTTCAGGGCCCATCTGGAAAAGGGAAGATGTCTCCGGCTCAACGGCATAAATCTTGATCGCAGGGTTCAATTTTTTCAGGGCTTCGGCAGCCCCGGAAAGCGTTCCGCCGGTGCCGACCGCGGCGATAAATACGTCTATCTTGCCGTCCGTTTGTTCAATAATCTCCCGGGCAGTCCCATCGCGGTGGGCATTAACATTATCCGGATTCAGCGCCTGCCTCGCCCACCATACATTATCATTTTTAGTTTCCATCTCAAGCGCCTTTATCCTCGGTATGACTTCAACTACTCCCCCGTGGACCGCCTTCCCTTCTAATTCCTTCTCTATCTCTTCGCCTACGCCCACCTCCACTATTTCCGCCCCGTAGGCCTTGAGTATCTGCATCCGGTCTTCCGTAACCCACCCCTTCGGCATATGCATTACCGCTTTATATCCCTTGGCGGCGCAGACAAAAGACAGGGCAATCGCCGTATTGCCCGTGCTGGACTCGGTAACTATGCCACCTTCCTTAAGCTTTCCCGCCCTCTCAGCTCCTTCAATCATCCTCAGGGCAATCCTGTCCTTCATGCTCCCGCTGGGATTGAGAAATTCACACTTGGCCAGGACATCCGGCTTAACCCCTTTGGTCACCCTGTGCAGCCTGACCATCGGCGTATTGCCAACAGCCTGCAGTATGCTATCATAGATTTTCATAGAAGACCCTCGCTTTCATTAATTCTTTAGTATTCAGATGGAGACATGCGCCATAAAAGAGCAGCGTAATGGCAATTTGGAATTCGCAACATCGTCTCTGGCGCAGAGCTTCTTGCATTTTATATCAGTGCCCTGCCCCAACAATACTGCCAAGTAAGCATAATACACATGATGCTGAATTTTGTCAATTTCCCAGACGGAGCACAGCCATACCTCGCTAGCTCACTCCGGCCGTGGAACAGGCACTTCCACCGTCACCACAGTGCCCTTCCCCGAGGCCGACTCTATGCGGGCAGTGCCCCTAATCAGCCTGGCGCGCTCCATTATGCCAATTAAGCCAAACTTCCCTTCGCTCAGCAGCTTATCCTGCGGGGCCACCGGGAAGCCTACGCCGTTGTCCGCTACGCGCAGCTTCACCCTGTCGTCAGAGAAGGTCAGGGCAAGCTCAATCCTGGTCGCCTGGGAATGCTTCCTGGCGTTGTTCAGCGCTTCCTGTGCGATGCGATACATAGCCAGCTCAACGGCGTCGGGGAGCTTCAAGTCTTCATCAGGGAAATTCAAACTCAGCTCAGCATTCTCTTCGGTGGCCACCTCCTCGGCCAGCCACTTCAACGATGGGCCTAACCCCATCTCATCAAGCAAGGGAGGGCGCAGGCCGCGGATGAACTGGCGCGTCCCGTTGAGGATACTGTCAACCTCGCCGTGCAGCTGTTTCAGGGAGTCCTCGGTGCCAGCGTTGTTTGCGGTTTCCAACAGGTCATCGATTTCGTGAGAAACGTCAACCAGTGCCTGCAAGGTCTCATCGTGGAGCTCACGCGCCAGATACCGCCTTTCCCTTTCCTGCGCCCCCAGGGTTTCGGAGAGGAATTGCTCCAGCCGGGCATGTTCCTTTTCAAGGCGCTCCCGGCTGTTCAACTGGCCGCCGATGAGCGCAGCAAGGAGCAGGGTCAGCACGGCAAAGGTGACCAACCTGAAGAAGGGGTCAGGGTCTGGCGAGAAAAGAAAAGCGCGCGGCGTTATCGCCGCGGAAGCCAGCAGAGACACAACGATGCCGCCTTTAATCCTGAAGGCGGAAGCGGCATATATCACCGGGCCGGTCAAAAGCAACAAGCACAGCTCATGATAGGCCTGCCCGGAGAGAAAATGCCATTCTATGCGCCCCCTGCCGAGCCAGGAGAGGTCGCCGAGATAGTAAAGCAATGACGCTATCGTTATCCATGAGGAAATAAGAACAGCGTGCCCTAGTTTTCTGCTCATTTGTCGGGCCTACACATCAGGGGATGTCATCCATGGTCAGCCAGCCCTCTTTCAAGGCCTGAAGCACTGCTTCCAACCGCGAAGCGACCCCCAGCTTTTGAAAGACGCTGGTCAGTGCAGACTGGGCTGTGCGCTCGCTGATAAAGAGCTTCTCCGCTATCTCTTTATTGCTCAGCCCCCGCGCGCCGAGGCGGAGCACCTCAACCTCTCTTTGGGTCAGCATTGCGCTGGCAGGGGCGCTGGCCTGAGGCCGGAAGAGCGTCCTCAATATTTTCTCGGCAACGGTCTGGTCAAGCACGGTCTCCCCGGCGCGCAGCGCCCGTATCGCATTGAGCAACTCACGCAGCGGCACGTTCTTGAGGAGATACCCGCCAGCTCCGGCTTCAAGCGCCGACAGCACATAAGGGTGGTAGCCATAGGCACTGAGCACCAGCACTATAGTGTTAGGAAGCTCGCTCTTTATCTGCTTGGTGGCCTTGATGCCGTTCAGCTTAGGCATGGAGATGTCTATCACCACCACGTCCGGCTTCAGTTCGCGGGCCAGCCTCACCGCCTCCTCGCCGTCGGCGGCGATGCCCACGGCCTCGAGGTCGGGCTGGTCGTCCAGCAGCCGGCTCAGCCCCTGAGCAAACGTGGGGTGGTCATCAGCAATAAGCACCCTGATTGGTGTTTTAGCCAAGTTCACCCTCCACCCTTAGTTTACCATAAGCATGCGCGCCCGTGCATGCCGGCGACAGCAGAAACAGATGCCATGCATGGCAGCAACCTTTGCCATCCGCTTCAGCCAGATATGGCACGACGGCGGGTCAAACTCAGACAGCCGGATGTTACCATTAAACTAGAGGCGTTAAAGAGGCGCGGTCATGCCAGACGGCAACCACTCAAATCATATGCGGGCTTACGTGCTGATTGATACGGAGCCGGAGATGAGCCGCAGCGTAGTTCTGAGCCTGCGGGCGAGGAAGGACATGCGCCTGGTTGACGCCATTAACGGCCCCTTCAGCGTTATCGCCGTGGTGGAAGGCGACAGCGCCTCAGCGGTGGCCGGTGCCATACTTGTCGGCATAAGGAAGCTGAAGGGGGTTAGAGATGTAGTGGTATATCTCGCAACTCCCGAAGACGAAGCGCCGAAGTCGTTCCAGGCGAGCGATGCCGGCAGCGTCCCCAGGGGTGCGATGGCGTGAAACAAAAGCAGAGGAAACTAGATGTATAACCTGATGCGAACAATTAGAAAGCACCTCCTATCGGTGGATGGCCGCTATCTGGGCAAGTGGCTCCTTGTCGGCGGACTCGTCGGAGTAGTTGCCGGTGTGGGCTCCATAGCTTTCTTTTCCGCCATCTCCTGGGCGACCAAGCTGTTTCTGGGACAGGGGGCGGGGTATCTTCCACCGGCACCTGTCGGCGAAGGGCAGGCTATAGTAAGCGCCATCTCCCGGCGCTGGATGATACCGCTAATAACCACGCTGGGCGGCTTGCTCAGCGGGCTCATCGTGTATAAGCTCGCCCCCGAGGCGGAAGGCCACGGCACCGATGCTGCCATCGAGGCCTTCCACCAGAAAGAAGGGCTCATCAGGGCAAGGATTCCCATAATCAAGCTCATTGCCTCCGCCATCACCATCGGCTCGGGAGGCAGTGCCGGGCGCGAAGGCCCTACTGCCCAGATTGCCGCCGGCTTCGGCTCGCTGCTGGGCAAATTCCTGAAGCTGTCGGTGCGCGAGCGACGCATCGCCCTGGCTGCCGGCATAGGGGCAGGGATAGGCTCCATCTTTAA
>CAYWUK010000006.1:4555-18272 GCA_964461475.1 uncultured Dehalococcoidaceae bacterium | reverse complement strand
GTCCGCGCCCAGCTGCATCATCAGGGCAGCATCGGCCGGCGTAGCCACGCCACCGGCGGCGAAATTGACCACCGGCAATTTCCCCAGCTTGTGCACCTCAGTCACCAACTCAAAAGGAGCGCCCAGCTCCTTGGCTATCGCCATAAGCTCTTCTTCGGGGGCGTTTGCCACCCTGCGGATGCCGTCCATAACCGCCCGCATGTGCCTTACTGCCTCCACTATGTTGCCCGTGCCGGCCTCGCCCTTCGTCCTTATCATCGCCGCCCCTTCGCCAATTCGGCGCAGGGCTTCGCCCAGGTCACGGCAGCCGCAGACGAAGGGGACCTTGAAATCATGCTTCCAGATATGGTGGCTTTCATCGGCCGGCGTCAGCACCTCGGATTCATCTATGTAGTCCACGCCGAGAGCTTCAAGGGCCTGCGCCTCCACGAAGTGCCCGATGCGGCACTTGGCCATCACCGGAATGGAGACCGCTTTCATGATGGCCTCTATAATCGTCGGGTCTGCCATGCGGGCCACCCCGCCGGCCGCCCGGATATCCGCCGGAACCCTCTCCAGCGCCATCACCGAACAGGCACCAGCGTCCTCGGCAATCTTGGCGTGCTCTGGCGTAACCACATCCATAATCACGCCGCCCTTCAGCATCTGCGCCAGCCCGGTCTTAACTTTCCGCGTTCCCGTTTCCATCTCCCTCACCTCATTCTGTAACTATCGCTAGTATATTTTAACGCTGTTTAAGCTGTTTATCAACATTGAGCAGAGGCTTTTTCTCCGGCATCCCCGGGCGCCGTGGATACTGCTGGGGCGTTGGCCTGACCTTATCAATCACCACCAACCAGCGTTCATCGGCGAACTCCTCAAGGTCAACCTGTCTCACCTCGCGCAGTTTCCCCCCGAGCAGGTCGATGGCCCCATCCGCCCTATTAACTTCATCCGCAATATCCCCCTTCTTCGGGGCGATGAAGCTGCCGCCGACGGCGCAGAATGGCAGGGTTAATTCCACGAGGGCGGGCAGAGAAGCCACCGCTCGTGAGAGGACCATGTCAAACTTTTCCCTGTATTTATCTTCATGGGCAACCGTTTCAGCACGGCCGGCCACAATTTCAACGTCGCTCAAGCCCAGTTCATGAACGATGTGTTGCAAAAATTTCGTTTTCTTGGCGGTGGCTTCCAACAGCACCAGCCTAACAGCGGGCAGCAGAATTTTAAGCGGAATTCCCGGCAGGCCGGCGCCTGTGCCCACATCAACAACGCGAAGGCCGGCGGCATCTACCGGGCGTGCCAGCACCACCGTAAGGGAATCAAGGAAATGCTTCACCTGCACCTCTTCATAGTCTGTGATGGCGGTAAGATTTACCCGCCGGTTCCAGTCCACAAGCTGCTGATAATAGGTCTGGAATTGCCCTAGCTGCGCCGAGCTAAGATGCAACCCCAGTTTTTGCGCCCCGGATTTAAGCTTTTCCATGATGGTTTCAGTTGAGGTAAATAATATGAGCTAAAGCCAACTCAGCCAGCCGAAGCTGAGGACCAGGGCAAAGTAATAGACCACTATGCCGGCAAAGACAATGCTGTCCATGCGGTCGAGCAGACCGCCATGTCCTGGCATGAACTTGCCCGACTCTTTAACGCCCATATTCCGCTTCAGCAATGATTCGGCAAGGTCGCCAAGCTGGCCGAAAACGCCTACCAGCAATCCGAGAAGGACAGCCTGCCCGTAGCTGAGAGATAAACGCAGGGGAGTTGGCAGGGTGAAAAGGAGGCCGACGATGATAGCGCCGAAGACCCCACCAACAGCCCCCTCCCAGGTCTTGCCCGGGCTAATCAGCGGAGACAAGCGGTGCCTGCCCAGCGCCCTGCCCACAAAAAAGGCAAGGGTATCGCAGCCGAAGGTAGCGAACAGGGCGAGCATGAGCCAGTTCCTACCGAAATCCAGCCTCAACGCCACCAGATAGCTCAGCAGCCAGCCAACATAAAGAAGGCCGGCTATCGTCCACGCCCAGCTGGCAAAGGCTCCTTCCTTCTGCGAAGAAAAGACGAGCAATATCAACGACAGCAACAATGCTGAAGCAAGCAGAAGCGGAATGAGCAAATCGCCGCGGAAATGCGGGCTGATGACGAATAACAGCGTCCAGGCCATGCCTAGGTAAGCGAGCGGCCTCCTCGCAGATACGGACACCATTCTATAGAACTCAAAGACGGCCAGCAGCCCCCATACGGCGGCCAGCACGGTGAACCAGGGCAGCGGTTTATCAAACCAAACGGCAGCGATGAGAATGGGGAGCCCGCACAGCGAGGTTATAAGCCTTTGCTTAATCATTCGGTTTTCTATCCCCTCCCTTATACATCATGCCAGCCCGTATGGAGCACGGCAGGTGCCATCATTGGGGACATCCATCCTATTTTCTGAAAACCTCGTTATTTTCCTTTTCCGGCTGCCCTGCGCGCCTTCTCACGTTTCCAGTCGTATGATTTAAGCCAGGCATCCGGCGACAAAAGGTCAATCTCAGCAATACAGCGTATCTCAGTTACCTCGTCCACGTCAAGGCCAAGCCTATCGGCTATCTCCCGGTCGGTCAGGCAGCTTGACTCCCTCTTCAATACGGTGCCTTCGTAGTACTGTAGCGCCGGGCTCATCTCCAGAACTAGGTGCTTGTATTTATGGTAAATTTCAGGTGAAACGTACCTGGTCATAACAGCCACACTCCCTCTTCACTGTTCTACGCCTTAAGCCCCTCTTTCGGCTTCAAACGGCGGCCCTTAATGCATACCGGGCAATTGCGCACGCACTCAAAACAATTGCTGATGACAACGCCATAGGCTACCGCTTCCAGGGCATTGCGAGACAGGCTGCCGAGAAGCATGCTTCTCCTCACATCAGGGTCGGGTTCTTCAATGGAATCACGCACAATGCGCAAAAACGTATTATCGCTCAGGTTCTGCGCCCTGGTGGAACAGGTTATGCGGTTGAACCGCATCCATTTTATCCGCCCATCCTCAAGCTCACCTGAAAGGCACATGGGACATGCCTCCAGACAGGGCGTGGTGCCGCGCTTCTCCCACATCTTCACGCAGGTAGGTGCGGGGCAGACCGGCTCCGCCAGCGGACTGTCGGCCTTGAGCGGCATGGTAGTGACGCATATAGAAAGGTTTATTATGCCCAGTTCGCGGTTAAGGATAATGCCGCCGGCCATGGAGCGGGTGCCTAGCCCCGCCATCTCGGCACAGAGCTTGAAACTGAGACTGGCATTCAGCCCAACAGGCGGCGGCACATCGGCCAGGGAGGCATAGCCATATTGCTCCTCAATGAACTTGGCCACAGACAGGGCAATGCCGCCGCGTATACGAAAGAAATCCATATTAGCCGTAAGCGTGCGGTGGTCAGGGCTGCTCCAGGCGCCCCGAGTCGTCGGCCGACCCACGAACACTATAACGCTCTTGGCGCCGGGGAGGAAGTCGTCGGGGCGGTGGCCGGGCGGAGCGTATTTATTTATATCAGCCACGGAGGCGATGCCCACCAGAAGGGCGCCGCGCTGAATGGCAAATTGCTTTATCTCATCCTCCGGCGTCATGCCGCTCCTCTCCACGATTTTCTATTAGGAGACGCCCGGTTTGGGACCTTTGGCTTGCAGTCCACCGAAGCGCCGCTGCCTCTGACTGTAAGCCAGCAAGGCCTTGTCAAGCTCCTTTTCGCTGAAGTCAGGCCACAGCACCGGCGTGAAATAATATTCGCTATAAGCCGCCTGCCACAGCAGAAAATTGCTGACGCGAATCTCGCCGCCGGTGCGGATGACCAGGTCAACGTCAGGCAGGCCTGCCGTATAGAGATAATCGCCGAATAATGCCTCATTTATGCCCCGCGGCGGCACGCCGTCAGCGATGATGCGGCGCACCGCATCCAAAATCTCGGCACGCCCGCCGTAGTTGAAGGCGACGCAAAGCGTCATGCCGGAGTTGCCTCTGGTGAGTGCCATCGCCCTGCTTATTGACTTCCGCAAGCTCGACGGCAGCTTTTCCTGACGGCCGATGTGCAGAATCCTAACATTCTCATTATGGAGCTCAATAGTCTCCTTATCTATCACGTCGGCTAGAAGCTGCAATAAACCATCAACCTCTTTTTCAGGACGCTTCCAGTTTTCCGTGGAAAAACCGTAAAGGGAGACAAATTCTATGCTACGCTGGTTGAGGCTTTGCAGGATGGAGCGAACTTTTTCAACCCCCGCGCGATGCCCCTCCAGCCTGGACAGGCCACGCTGTTCAGCCCATCGGCCATTGCCATCCATAATGAAAGCGATATGCCGTGGGATACTAATAATCTTCTTCATTGCTGGCGGGGCGACTAACGTATGCTATATGATATCAAGGCCAGAATCGCGCAGCCCAGGCTAGACCTCCCTGAGTTCCGCCTCCTTATCCTGGCCAATTTTTTCAATATCGGCGATGATACGGTCAGTGAGGAGCTGCAACTGCTCCTGGGCCCGTTTATGCTCATCCTGCGAGATATCCTTGCTCTTTTCCAACGCCTTCAGCTCATCCATAGCTTCATGCCTCAAGCTGCGCACCACCACTCTCCTCTCCTCAACCCTCTTATGCACCACCCTGATAAGCTCCTGCCGACGCTCCTCGCTGAGCTGAGGAATGTTTATCCGTATTACATTCCCATCGTTAATCGGGTTCAAGCCGAGGTCAGAGGTCAGTACAGCCTTGACTATATGGTTTACGCTGCTCTTGTCCCAGGGATGGATGACGAGAAGCCTGGCCTCAGGCGCAGAAATACTGGCAATCTGATTGAGAGGGGTAGGCACGCCGGCATAATCAACCTTTATATGCTCAATCAAAGCAGGAGAGGCATGGCCGGTGCGTATGGTAGCCAGCTCTTCTTTTAATACCCGGCTGGATACCTTCATTTTTTCTTCAATACCTAATAACACCTGACTAACCATTTTATTTACCGCTCCACACCAGAGTACCTATGGCCTCCCCCATCACCACCTGTTCCATGACATCAGGGGCATTGATATCAAAGACGATTATAGGCAGGTCATTCTCAAGACAGAGGGAGAGGGCCGTGGCGTCCATCACCCGCAGCCGCTTGTTCAAAGCCTCAAAATGGGTCAGCTTATCAAACTTCTTCGCTTTGGGGTCTTTTGAGGGGTCAGCAGTATATACGCCATCCACCTTGTTCTTAGCCATGAGCAAGACTTCCGCCCCTATCTCTATCGCCCGCAGCGAAGCGGCGGTATCGGTGGTCATATATGGGTTGCCGGTGCCCGCGGCGAAGATAACCACCCTGCCCTTCTCCAGGTGACGAATGGCGCGGCGCCTGATATACGGCTCGGCCACTTGCGAAATAACTATCGCCGTCTGGGTCCTGGTGGTCACGCCTTCCTTTTCCAGCGCATCCTGAAGGGCCAGGGCGTTAATCACCGTGGCCAGCATCCCGGCATAATCGGCGGTAACCCTGTCCATGCCGTTCATCTGCGCTTCAATTCCGCGCCAGATATTGCCGCCCCCCACCACCACCGCCACACCAATACCCAAATCGTGAACTGCTTTAATCTGCCTCGCTATCTTGGTCAACACGTGAGTATCAATGCCGAAGCACTCCTCACCGCCGAATGCTTCCCCGCTGAGCTTGAGCAACACGCGCTTATATTTTGCTTCCGGCATACCCTGCCCTCTATTCGCCAAGCTCAAACCTGGTGAACCTTTTTACCTTGATATTCTCCCCAACTTTAGCTATGGTCCCCATGATAAGGTCCGAGACAGTTATAGTAGGGTCTTTGATAAAGGGCTGAAGCAGCAGGCAATCCACCTGAGGCTCAACCTCTTCTCCAGCAGGCGCTCCATCCTCCGCGATGTATTTGGGGGCCTGGGCGGCTACCTGCATCGCCAGGCAATGGACAAGCTCCTTAAACTCATCCGTCCTGGCGACGAAGTCCGTCTCGCAGTTAACCTCAACCATAGCCCCTATGCGCCCGCCGGTATGAATATAGGCCTCAACCAGCCCCTGGCTGGTGGCGCGGTCTGCCTTTTTCTGAGCTCTTACTAAGCCCTTTTCCTTTAAGACCTGGAGCGCTCTCTCAATATCACCCTCTGTCACCAGCAGAGTATTGCGACAGTCCATAACACCGGCCCCAGATTGAGCTCTTAATGTCTTAATCATTTCAGTAGAGATTTCCAAGCTATTTCCTCCTTATTCCTCATCCGGGGTGAAAATAAGCGGCTCGGCCACTTTAACAGCCTCGGCGTCTTCCAAAGCTGCTTTTTCACCTTCCTCAACCGAAGCTGCAACAATGCCGGCTTTACCTTCAAGAACAGCGTCGGCAATCTTGCTGCATATCAGCCTTATAGCCCTGATGGCATCGTCGTTGGAGGGTATGGGATAGTCCACTTCGTCAGGGTTGCAGTTCGTATCCACCATGGCCAGCAACGGTATCCCCATCCTCTTCGCTTCAGCCATGGCAATCCTCTCTTTGGTCGGGTCGACAACAAATATGGCGCCGGGCAGGGCAGTCATCTCTTTGAAGCCGCCCATCTGACGGTTAAGGCGCGCGATTTCCTCCTCAAGCTTTAATGTCTCTTTCTTGGACATGTAGCCGAACTCGCCCCGCGACTGCTGGTCTTCCAAACGCACCAGATAGTCTATCCGCGCCTGGATTGTAGCAAAATTAGTCAGCATCCCGCCGAGCCAGCGCTGATTAACGTAATACATGCCGCAGCGCTTTGCCTCTTCCTCCACCGACTCCTGGGCCTGCTTCTTGGTGCCTACGAAGATAATGGTGCCACCTTCGGCCACCAGTTGATTCACAAACTCGCAGGCCTTGTCCAGCATCACCGCCGTCTTCTCCAGGTCAATGATATGGATGCCATTGCGCTTGGTGAAGATATAGTCCTTCATCCGAGGATGCCAGCGGCCCGTCTGGTGTCCAAAGTGAGCGCCAGCTTCTAACAATTGCTTAATAGTGGCTGTGTCAGGCAAATTACCATCCCCCTTAGTATATTAATCGTAGGTATTGAGGTCTGTAACAGTATAACATACCCCCTTAATATGCAGCAACTGCGTGGAGCGAGACCCCATTCTTGACAAACCCATAATGCCATGCTAAGCTTACCTCAAATAGGATAAAGGCTGCGAACAAGACTAGTAAGCCTCAAGCGAGGCACAGAGAGTCGGGTAAGGTGTGAGCCGATGCTGGCGCAGAGGTTGAATGGACTTGGGAGCCGCAGGCCGAAAGGGTTCCGCGAGTAGGCTTTGACGCAGGGGAAGCGTTATCAAATCCCGCGGTATTGAGCTAGGAATATAGCCCCGTACTGGAAAGAGATGGTCGCTCAACCTATATACCCCCCGACCAAGAAGGGTGGCACCGCGGAAGCAAGCCCCCGCCCCTTCAAAAGGTGAGGGCTTTTTTTATTGTCAATGAGGGACAAAGGAGGAGGTAAAAAGTATGTCCATCATGTCATGGCAATGGCCTCGTTAGAGGCCCGGAGAAAAGTTTGGCCTGAGCAGGAAAATAATAAAAATATAATTCAAAAAAAAGGAGGAGAAATGGAAAAATCAATGTATATTCTTGACCAGGAGGATATGCCAACCCGCTGGTATAACGTCCTGCCTGATTTGCCCGAACCACTGCCCCCCCTGCGCCACCCAGGCACCAAAGAGGTTTTACCCCTTGAAGGGCCTTTGCCCCCACCCCTCTTCACCGACGCCGTCAACAAGCAGGAATTCAGCAAGGAACGCTTCATTGAAATCCCGGATGAGGTGCAAGCCGCATATCGCACCTACCGGCCAACAGCCCTGCACCGCGCCCGCAGGCTGGAGAAGTTCCTGGATACCCCGGCCAAGATTTTCTACAAATACGAAGGCACCAGCCAGGCCGGAAGCCACAAGGCAAACACCGCCATAGCGCAAGCCTACTATGCCAAGAAGGAAGGCTTCAAACGCATGGCCACCGAGACCGGCGCCGGACAGTGGGGCAGCGCCCTGTCTATGGCCTGTGCCTTCTTCGGACTGGAATGCAAAGTCTATATGGTGAGGGCAAGCTACAAACAGAAGCCCTACCGCCGCATACTCATAGAGACCTGGGGTGGGAAGATAAGCCCCAGCCCCAGCAAAGATACCGACGTAGGACGCCGGTTTCTAAACGAGGACGCGGAACACCCCGGCAGCCTGGGCATCGCCATCAGCGAGGCATGCGAAGACGCCTTTGCCCACGACGATACCAAATACTCCATAGGCAGCGTGGTAAACCACGTGCTGCTGCATCAGACCATCATCGGCGAGGAGACCAGGAAACAGATGGAGATGGCCGATGCCTATCCGGATATCATCACCGGCTGTATCGGCGGCGGCTCAAACTTCGCCGGGCAGTTCCTGCCCTGGATTAGAGATAAGTTCAACGGCAAGAAGCCGGACCTGCGCATCATCTGCGTTGAGCCCAGGGCCTGCCCCACGCTGACCAAGGGCCTCTATGCCTGGGACTTCGGGGATATAGCAGGGCTGGCACCCATAGTGCTCATGTACACCCTGGGACATGACTTCATTCCAGCGCCGGTACATGCCGGCGGACTGCGCTATCACGGAATGGCACCCATAATCTGCCACCTCTACAAGCTGGGGCTGGTTGAAGCCAGGGCGGAGCATCAGACCGAAACCTTCAAGGCAGGGGTGACCTTCGCCCGCACCGAGGGCATCGTCACCGCACCGGAGGCATGCCACGCCCTAAAGGTAGGCATTGATGAGGCCCTCAAGTGCAAAGAGGAGGGGAAATCAAAGAATATACTCATCGCCCACAGCGGCCACGGCCACTTTGACCTGTCCGCCTATGACGAGTACCTGTCGGGCAGGATGAAGGACTATGAGTACCCTGAAAAACAGGTAAAGGAGGCGCTGGCTCACCTGCCTCAAGTGCCCGGCGCGTAAGCACGCCGCAGAAGTCAATTGGTTTTAAAAAGCCGACCCCTCTCCGGGCAATGAGAGGGGTCGGCTTTTTTAAGATAAAGCTCAGCTCCGAAATCCCCTGAACTTGTCTAACTATTACGCGGATGCTAAAATTAAATTAGCAATGAAAAATCCCTTCATAAAATATTTAGCCATACCCCTCCTGCTTGTCCTGCTGCTCGTGCCAGCCGCAGGATGCGCCATACCTAACATAGAAATCTTACCACCCAGCCCGCCGGCGCAGACCACGCCTGCTCCTGCTCCAGCACCGGCCACACCCCCCACCCCGATTAACCCCGGCTGGACACCGCCATCCTCAGGGAACCAGAGCCAGATACTGCCTGATATTGCCGACGTCGTGGCGCTGGTCAAGCCCTCGGTGGTGGCCATCAACACCGAGGTGGTCGCCCGCGACCTTTTCAACCGCACCTTCACCCAGGAGGGGGCAGGCTCAGGGTGGATTCTGGACTCAGATGGCATAATTGTCACCAATAATCACGTGGTGGAAGGCGCCAACACTATCAGCGTCAGCCTTGACGATGGCAGCACCTATGATGTGAATGCTAAATCCGTGTTCACCGACAGCCTCAACGACCTGGCCGTATTGAAAATCGACGCCCAGAACCTGCCCGCCCTCAAGATAGGAGACTCCTCAAAAATGAGGGTCGGCGACTGGGTTATAGCCATCGGCAATGCACTGGGGCAGGGGATAAGGGCCACCGAGGGGATAGTAAGCCGCAAGGACGTTACTTTGCCGGTAGACCAGGGACAGTCGCTTTATGACCTCATTGAGACCACCGCTGCCATAAACCCCGGCAATAGCGGCGGCCCGCTGGTAAACCTGGCCGGCGAGGTCATCGGCATCACCAGCGCCAAGATTGCCAGCGTCGGCGTCGAGGGCATGGGCTATGCCATCAGCATTGAAACTGCCGTCCCCATCATTGAGCAACTAATCAAAAACGGGTACGTAATCCGCCCCTGGCTCGGCGTCGGGCTTTATACCGTAGACCAGTTTGCTGCCATGAGATACAATCTCAAGGTAGACAAAGGCGTGCTCATCACCCAGGTAGTGCTAAACAGCCCGGCAGCTGTGGCCGGGCTGCAGCAGGGCGATGTGATAGTCAGCATTGACGGAAAAGCAACGGACGACGTGGGGACGCTAACCGTAATCCTGAACTCATATCAAATTGGACAGAAGATAGAAATAGCATACTGGCGGGGCGGCACTCAACTTACCGCTCAGGCCACGCTGGCGGAAACCCCTCCGCCATCCTAGTCCAGCCTTTTCACCCCCAGTAGCACTTCATGGCCGCTTAGCTTAAAGCTCTCGGAGAAGGCTCCCTCCCCCGAGGCTCCAGCGATAATCCGCTGCGAAAGCGTCTCCTGCCTGATATATTCGCCCCAGGTTGCCATCACCTGCCCGATATGATCGTCCGCCTGATAATAGGTGATTATATGGTCGGCAATGTCAAATCCCGCGGAGCGGCGCATCGTCTGCAGGCGGTGCACAATCTCACGCGCCACGCCCTCGGCGGCAAGCTCAGGGGTGACATCGGCATCCAGCATCACCGCCAGGTCCCCCTCGGTAGCCGTCGGCCATTCTCCGGCTGGCATCTCGTCCACAATCTCCAGCCCTTTCACATTCACCTCTTCCAGCACCTGAGAGGCGATGCGCTGCAGGCCTTTCTCCCGCCTCCCCGAACCGGCCTTGATTAAGAGCCTGGCCAGCGGCTGGCGCACCTTGATGCCAGCCTGGCTGCGCGCGGCGCGCCCCAGGCTGGAGACCTTCATCGCCAGGCGGGTGGCATCCATCAACTCGGCATCAACCATAGCGGCGTCCGCCAGCGGGAAATCAGCGAGATGGACGCTCTCCGGGGCTTCGGCAAACACGGAGGCCACCAGGTTGCGGTAAATCTCCTCAGCCACAAAGGGAGTGAACGGGGCGAGCAGCTTTGCCAGCGCCACCAAGCAACGGTAAAGAGTATTATATGCCGATAGCTTATCGGCATCGTTCTCGCTCTTCCAGAAGCGCCGTCGGCTCCTGCGCACATACCAGTTGGACAGGTAATCGACGAAGCTCTCTATCTTCCTCCCCGCCTCGGTGGGGGCATAGCTCTCAAGGCCGGCATCAACATCAGCGATAAGCTGGTTAAGCTCGGCGATAATCCAGCGGTCGAGCTCGGACTGCGCTGGCGCTTCTTGCTTAGATTCGGGGATAAAATTATCGATGTTGGCATAGGTAACGAAGAAGGAATAGACGTTCCAGAGGGTCATCAGAAAGCGACGAGATACCTCCGCCACCATGTCCCCCGAGAAACGGCGCACATTGCCCGGCGGCGACGAGGTGAACATGTACCAGCGCAGAGCATCGGCGCCGTATTTATTGATGACCGCCCACGGCTCAACCACATTGCCCTTTGCCTTGCTCATCTTCTCGCCTTCGGCGTCAAGTATATGCCCCAGGCATATGACGTTCAGGTAGCAGGGGCGGTTGAAGAGGAGGGTAGATATGGCGTGCAGGCTGTAGAACCAGCCGCGCGTCTGGTCAACCGCCTCGCAAATGTAATCGGCGGGGAATCGCCCGTCCTCAAGCAGGGTATCGTTCTCAAAGGGGTAATGCCACTGCGCGATGGGCATCGCCCCCGAATCAAACCAGCAGTCTATCACCTCGGCGGCACGCCTCATTTTACCGCCGCAGCGGGGACAGTCAAAGGTCAATTCATCAACGAAGGGGCGATGTAAGTCCAGGGGCTCTTTGAGCCCGGAGAATCCTTTCCTGGATTTCAGGTCTTCCAGCCCGCCCATACATTCCAGGCAACCGCATGACTGGCAGCGCCAGACCGGAAGCGGCGTGCCCCAGTAGCGCTCGCGGGAGAACGCCCAGTCCACGTTATTCTGAAGCCAGTCGCCGAAGCGGCCGTACTTGATATGCTCCGGATACCAGTTTATCTCGTCGTTGCCGGCGATGAGCTGCTCCTTTACCGACGTGGTGCGGATATACCAGGTCTGCTTGGCGTAGTAAAGCAGCGGCGTCTCGCAGCGCCAGCAGAAGGGATATGTGTGGCGAATAGTCTCGCTGCGGAAAAGGAGATTCCTTTCCTGCAGGTCATTGGTGACGTCTTTATCGGCCTCTTTTACGAATTTACCGTGCCCCGGCAGAGTGCCGGTAATATTGCCCTGCAAATCTACATGATGGACAAAATCCAGGCCATTATCCATCCCGGCCTGATAGTCAACCTCGCCATAGGCGGGTGCTACATGCACGATGCCGGTGCCGTCCTCCAGCGAGACGAAGTCCGTGGCAATAACACGATAAGTCAGGTTCTTATCTGCTTCCTGTGATTGTAATCCCGAATTTTCTTGAAATCGCTTTCGCTCTACCCCGAAACTATGGGGGTTAAACAGCGGCTCATAATTTACGCCAGTTATTGTGGCCAAACCACTTCCCTTTAAACTTAACAACACCTCACAATCACCAAGCCCTACTTGCTCCAGTCGAGCCAAAGCCAAAACTATGTACTCGCCATTTACTGCGACTACAACATAGTCAGCCTCATCATTTACCGCCAGGGCAGTATTTCCTGGCAGTGTCCACGGTGTAGTTGTCCACGCAAGTAAATAAGTTGGCTTATCTCGCGATAGTTCATAAAGTTTCTTTTGCTCCTCAGATTCCGATATTGGTGAAGGAACAATCTTGAACTTTATGTAAACCGAAGGGTCGGGGGTGTCCTCCTGGTAGCCCAGGGCTACCTCGTGCGAGCTGAGCGAGGTGCCGCAGCGCGGACAGTGAGGCGTAACCTTATATCCCTGGTAAACGAGTCCCTTGTCCCACATCTGCTTAATCGCCCACCAGACGCTCTCAATGTAGCTGTTGTTCATGGTGATATAGGCATGCTCCAGGTCAATCCAGAAGCCGATGCGCTCGGTCATGGCGTTCCAGTCCTTGAGGTAACGGAACACGCTCTCCCGACAGAGCGTATTAAACTTATCAATGCCATATTCTTCAATCTGCGCCTTGCCGGAAAAGCCGAGCTCCCTCTCCACCTCAAGCTCCACGGGCAGGCCGTGGGTATCCCAGCCGGCGATGCGCGGCGCATAAAAGCCCTTCATCGCCTTATAGCGCGGTATCACGTCCTTGAAGATGCGGGCCAGCACGTGGTGAATGCCCGGCTTCCCGTTGGCAGTGGGCGGCCCTTCGTAAAGCATGAAGAGAGGCCCGTCCTGGCGTTCCTGCACGCTGCGCCGGAACACATCGTTGCTGCGCCACCAGTCAAGTATATTCTCCTCAAGCTGAGGAAAACTCACCTTGCTGCCGATGGGCTTGAACATCAATCAACCTCCCTATCAAATAGAAAGTCTCGCCCGATAGGGACGAGACTCATTATTCCCGCGGTACCACCCTACTTCCCCCGCCTCTGGCGGGGGCGCTCTCTTAAGGCACAACATGCCTTCGCCATGATAACGGCTGGCGGGGCCGACCAGGCCTACCGGGCACGCCCTTGAAATATGCCTTTCGGTTGGTAGCTCAGGAGCGATTTTCAGGGGCAGGACGCATCTGCTCGCACCACACCAGACTCGCTTGGTATCCCGCTTCCCCTACTCCTCTCCATCATCGCCGATTTCGTTAAAGATTAGCACAATCGTGCAACCAAATCAATCCGAATTGACTTTCCTGGGCAGGATAACCACCTTACGCGCCTCGCCTACGCCCGTGCTCTCCGTGGTAACATCAGGATCATCAGCCAGCGTTATGTGGATGATACGCCTCTCAAAAGCCGG
>CAYWUK010000006.1:0-4545 GCA_964461475.1 uncultured Dehalococcoidaceae bacterium | reverse complement strand
ACCCTTACCTGCTCCGCCATTCGCAAAGCCAGGTTACGCAGCGCCTCATAGCGACGCTTCTTGTAGCCTTCAACATCAACAATCAATGGCAGATTTATCCGTGAAAGGTGTCCCGCGATAATCCTGACCATATATTGCAGGGAAGCCAGGGTCTGCCCGCGCCTGCCGATTAATATACCCAGGTCATCCCCATTCACATCAAGGGTGATGGAAGAAATTTCCCCCGCTTCGCTTTCTGACGAAGGCACAACAGAAGCGGATACCCCCAACAACCCCAGCAGAGTCTCCAGGACTCCCTTAGCTACTTCAACCGTGCTTCCCTGTTCTCCCTGCATCTCCATTACAACACTCCGTGTCAGACCGCCAGTTTAAAATGCAGAAAACGCGCTCACTTTTTCCTGAAATACCGGCTCCTGTCCTTCCCCGGCTGATATCTTGACTTTGAAGGCTTCGCCGGGTAGCCCAGGCCGCGGTCCCTTTCCCGCCTCTCCTCATCCGTCTCAACTATGTCCGCGCCTACGTCTTTAATCGCCTGCTCCTCGGAGCGGGTCACTATCCTCAACTGTTTCTGCTTTCTGGGTGGCTGAGCCCCCGCTCCCTCCGCCGGAGCAAGGCCGCCCCAGCCGGTGACCTTGTACTGTACCGCGATTCTAACCACGCTTGAAGTCACCCAGAAAAGGGAAAGCCCGCTCGGGAACGACAGGGCGAGGAAGGCGAACATAAGCGGCATCATCCACAGCATCATGCGACTCTGCGCCTGTTGATTTGGGTCGACCATGGCGGGGGTTGCCATCTTCTGCTGAAGCCACATCGTGGCCCCAACGAGAACGGCCAGGACTAAATTGGGCGTAGCCAAGTCCAGCCCCAAAAAATCGTTGCTCAGGGGCAAAGCGGAATACACCACCGGCCATGGGTAAAGAAAACGGGCCAGATTCAACAGTGCCTCAGGGGCAACCGCCAGAGAAAGTATAATTGACTGATAAAGGGCTATCCAGATGGGCATCTGGATTAACATGGGCCCCAGGCAGCCGACAGGGTTCATGCCGGACTCTTTGTAAAGCCTCATCTGCTCTTGAGCCAGCTTCTGCCTGTCCTTCTCATACTTCTTCCTGAGCTCCAGGAGCTTCGGCTGCATCTCCTGCATCGACTTGGAAGCCCGGGTCTGCTTCAGGGTGAGCGGCATCATGGCAAGGTTAACCACTATGGTCAGCGCAATAATGGCAACGCCGAAATTGTTGCCCAGGAAACTGGTCATGACAATCAGGACATTCACCACAGGCTGCAGAATTATTAATTCCCACACATTCAACGGAGTCTACCTCAATCCACGCTCTCTAAAGTAACCGATATCAAAATAGCACCTGTGCTGGCATTTATGCGACGAAGGGTAAGGTCTGCGGTATGGATATAAACAATGCCCTCGGCGGCGGCCAGCGGGCCATAAACATCCTCTTTGATATTGCTCAGCTGCTTGAGCTGCTTGCTGACCGCATCTATGGAATACACTACGCCCTTTTGCGAAGCAAAGATTATGGAGTCACCCACAATAACCGGCGAAGCGGAAACAGGGCTACCCAGGTCGAACTCGGCCACCTTATTCCCATTATCGGCCTGAAGGGCATAGACCTTGCCGTCAAGGCTTGCAGCATAGATAACATCATCATAGGCCACAGGCTTCGCCCAGAACCAGTTCTCCGCCATGAATTTCCACTTGAATGCGCCAGTGGCAGCATCCACGGCATAAAAATACCTGTCGAAAGAGCCAAAATAGACTGTGCCGTTATATACCAGCGGCGTGGCAGCTATAGCGCCATCCGTGGCAAACTCCCATTTTTTGGCGCCGTTGGCCGCCCATAGCGCATATAGCTTCTTATCGAACGAGCCGATGAATACGGTATCATCGGCAAAGGCCGGCGCTGCCCATATCTTGTCCCCTGTAGGAAATTCCCACTGTTTATCCCCGGTGGCAGCGTCCAGGGCATAAACTTTCCCATTGGAGTCGCCAAAGAAGACTTTGCCCTGGCCCACCACTGGACCTCCAATAATGGGCTCAAGATATTCATCGCGAGGATAGACCCATCTCTCCGTCAGTCCATCGGCAACAAAGGCGTAGAATTTACCATTATAGCCGCCGATATAAGCCAAGTCTCCCGCCACCGCCGGGGTCCCGTATATCGCCACCCCTGCCGGCGCGCTTTCACAACCACCGCCTGTTGGTAGACAGCCAAAGCCTCCCGCCTGCGCCACCTTCTTAAAGGGCTCAGACCACTGACGAGTCTCGTCTGTAATGTTAATTGAAACTAATCTGCCTTCTTTAGAACCAACGTACAAAACGCCATTGGATACTGTCCCACCAGACCAGCCGACAGGCTGCAAGCCGCTTACACAGCCCGCAGCGGCCAGCCCTACGATGAGCAGAATGGCCACCAGGAGCAATATCTTGCCCATCCGTTTCTTGTTGCGCTTAACATCTATCTTAATCATTGCTTACCGTCTTAACCCGTATATCATGGGACAGGGTCATAACCTCCCGGATGCAGAGGATGGCAGCGGCTTAGCCGCCTGGTCCCCAACCATATTCCTTTCAGCAGACCGAACTTCTCAATAGCCTCATAGGTATATTGAGAGCAGCTCGGGATAAAACGACAGGAAGGTGCCCTGACCTGCGATATTGTAGATTGATAAAACTTAATTAACACAAGGGCAAACTTCTTCATGTTCCCTCGCCGATAACCCCGCCCGGGATAGCAGTCCCTTTACCGATTTTTCAAGCTCAGCATAGCCGGCTTGGGCTGCCGGGGAACGGGCGATGAAGACGATATCCCAGCCCGGTTGCAGGGGAGCCATCCTCAATATCTCACGGAGCAAACGCTTCGTTTTATTCCTCACCACCGCTTTGCCTACACGCTTACCGACTGAAAAGCCGTACCGGGATAAGTCGCGCCCGTTAGCCAAAGCCCGCAACACCAGAAAACCATCCGCCCACGACCTGCCTTTATTATAAACCAATCCATACTGTGCTGTCTTAGTCAGGTATTGTTCTCCCCTCACTGCTCCCACCATCATCCGTAAAGCTGGCATTACACCACAGTCAACCGCTTGCGCCCCTTGAGTCTCCTTGCTTTCAAGACGTCGCGGCCACCGCGGGTGCTCATCCTCGCCCGGAAGCCATGCTCCCTTTTCCTGGGAATGCTCTTGGGTTGATAAGTCCTTTTCGGCACGTTAACTCCTTATTAAAAATTAAACCCCAGCCAACAAAATAGAACAGCATAAGGGAATAACCCACCCACTACTAACCTTGCGAAGCGACGCCGCTTGTCTGGTGAATGTGTGCTGCCACATACGGCAGCAGAGCCAGATGCCGCGCCCTTTTTATAGCCACAGCCAGACGGCGTTGATGCCTGGCACAGGTCCCTGTCCTGCGGCGAGGTTGAATCTTTCCCCTATCCGATATATAAGACCTCAATTGCTCCGGGTCTTTATAATCTATAATATCAACCTTATCCCGACAAAAAGAACATACCTTGCGCTTGGGCACGTATTTTGTTCTGTCAAACCTTTTTCTTCTAAAAGTTCTCTCGTCCGTCATACTCACCTTCTATAGCTTTCCGCTCATAATATCTAAAACGGGATATCATCCGGCTCCAGGTCAGCCCCGGCGTCCTCGGTCTTTTCCTCAGGGAGCGTGCCCGGTGAACGCCTGTCTAAAAAGATAACCCGGTTAGCTATTACCTCGCTCCGATAATGCTGCTGACCGTCCTGACCCTCCCAGGCACGAGTGTGTATCCTCCCTTCGGCATAGACAAGACGACCTTTAGCCAGAAATTGATTACATTGTTCCGCCAACCTGTTCCAGGTTACCACATTGAACCATTCCGTCTCCTGCTTGCGCTCGCCTTCAGGAGTGCTATATACCCAGTTGGTAGCCACAGAAAACGACGTCACTGGCCTGCCATTAGGCGTAAAACGCATTTCAGGTTCGCTCCCCACATTACCGATAATTGTCACTTTGTTCAAGCTTGGCATCTTCTCTTCACCTCCCACATACATCCGGGAGCCGGGCATTCTGCAAAAGCTAACTGCCCGTTTTTACAAGCAGGTGTCGCAATATATCCTCAGAAATCAGCAAATTAGCTTCAAGCTCCTTGCTCCATCTGGGATTCATCTTGAACTGCGCCAGCACATAAGTCCCCTCTACGAAATGTTTTATGGGGTAGGCCAGCTTTCTTTTCCCCCACCGCTCTACAGAGGAGATAACGCCCTCTTTGCCGGCAATGAAGTGGCTGACTCCGTTTACCGCTGTCTCAAGAGCCTCTTCGGAAACCTCGGGGCTAACGACAAATATAAGCTCGTAATCGCTCGACCTCTGGTCTTCTAATTTAGTAGTCTCTTTTTTCTTTGTCGCCATATCCTCCCCTTAAAAAAATTTCGTGCTCATTATACCATAAACCCGAAGTTCAAACAAATCAAACGGACCACCGCCGAGAAAAGCCTTTTACTCCAACCTGGTTGGTGAGTGCTGACCTCACCCCTGTCCCCTCTCCT
>CAYWUK010000005.1:3655-18568 GCA_964461475.1 uncultured Dehalococcoidaceae bacterium | reverse complement strand
GCCCCCCGATTTCGAAGCCCCCCACTTTGGCCAGCACATCAAGGGGGTGAGCGGGGTCTGGCTTGTTCAGTTCTATGGCGCGCTTTATCACTTCTATCTTATGGGCAAGCTGTTCATCGTTCAGGCCGGTGCCGCGTCCTGTAACCTCGGCCACCGTCCTTCCGGTCATAACGGCGCAGATGGCGCTGCTGGATGTGGTGTTGCCGATGCCCATGTCGCCGGTGCCCACGATATCGAGGCCTCTGGCAATCTCGTTGTTCACTACTTCAATGCCTCGCTCTATTGCCAGAGTCGCCTGCTCAATGGTCATTGCCGGGGCAATGGCCATGTTCCGAGTGCCCGGGCCAATCTTTCTGGAAAGTAGTTTGGGGTCGGGCTTCAAATCGGCGGCTACGCCCATATCCACCACGATGATGCGGGCGCCCACCTGGCGGGCCATGACGTTAATCCCGGCGCCGCCGCGAAGGAAATTATAGACCATCTGGGCGGTGACCTCCTGAGGCCAGTTGCCAATCTTCTCGGCCACCACGCCGTGGTCTCCAGCCATGGTGATGATGGCTTTGTGCTTAATTTCAGGTATAGCCCTGCCCTGGATGCCGGCCAGTTGAACGGACAATTCCTCCAGCCTGCCCAGGCTGCCCGGCGGCTTGGTCAGGTTGTTCTGCCTGTCTGCGGCCCCGGCCATGGCTTTCCTGTCCAGAGGCTTTATCATCTCGATTGTGCGCTTTATGCTATTCATGTTTTAAAGCTCTTATGGCATCAATCAATTTTTTACATTCGGGCATGGTGCGGGGGGCGATGCGCACATATTCCGGCAGGCCGAAGGAAGTGCAGTCCCGCACCAGGATGCCGCGTCTGAGCAAGGCGGCGCGAAAGGCCTGGGCATCCCCCACCTTCATCAGGAAAAAATTTACGTCCGAGGGGAACAGGCTGAAGTCAAGCCGGGAAAGCTCATCGGTGAGAAATTGCTTCGTTTCTCTTATCTTCTCCTTGCTGCGCTCAAGATGGTCGCTATTTATCAGTGCGAGCGCCCCCACCTTCTGGGCTACGATGTTGACGTTCCAGGGCGGGCGCAGCCGACTCAGATTTTCGATAATATCCGGTGTGGCGATGGCGTAGCCCAGGCGCAGCCCTGCCAGGGAGTAGTCTTTGGTCATGGAGCGCAAAATAACCACGTTTCCCCTCGGGACAAGGTCGGTGGAAGGCCAGCTTTTTTCAACAAAGGAAATGTAAGCTTCGTCAAGGACCAGCAGGCCATCCCCTATGGCTTCCAGGACTATCTTGATTTCCTGCCCGGATAGGTATTTGCCGGTGGGGTTATTGGGGTTGCAGATGAATACCCCTTTGGGGTGGTGTTTCCCTATCAGGTCGGAGGTCTCCGTCAGCTTCAACCTGAAATTGTCTTCGGCCCTGGCCAGTTGCACCACCGGCTGGGCGCCGACTATCTTGCAGGCAACATCATATTCGCCGTAGGTGGGGCCGAGTATAAGAACGGAGTCGCCCTTGCCGAAATAAGTCAGGGCTACGAGGCGTATGAGCTCCGTGGTGCCGCTCCCCACGAGGATATAATCCGATACTAATCTCAATCTCTTGGAGAGCAGCTTTCTCAGTTCAATTGCCTCCGGGTCCGGGTATTGCTCAAATGGGATGGCGTTAAGCGCCTTCTTCACTTTGGCAGGGGGCATAAAAGGATTGGTGTTGACGCTGAAGTCCAGCACCTTTTCCGCATCAAGCCCCAGGGCACGCAGCTCGGCGTAGTTTTTGCTGCCATGGGCGCATGGCTCCAGATTTCTTACCTCGGGTCTAGGCTGCAACGGCAAATCTAGTCACCTCCACGGTAAAGCATATCAGAATCCAGGCCAGTATGGCTACCTGTGCCAGCCTCAACGAGTCGGTAATGGTCTCTGCCACAAGAGGATTTTTCGTTTTCCCCAGCCTGTATTGCCCCACCTTCTCCAGCTGCACATCAAGGGCGCCGGCCATTGCCGCCATCGGCCAGCCGGCATTGGGGCTTTCCGTTCTGGAATGCCCGCTGAGGGCTGCCTGCCAGGACGCCCGCCCCTTCCTCCGCGAGATAGAAGCGGCCAGGACCAGCAGCAGCGCTGTCATTCTCGCCGGTATAAAGTTAAGCACGTCATCCAGCCTGCTGGCGAACTTGCCCAGGTATTCATACTTCCCATGATAGCCTATCATAGCATCCATGGTGTTGGCTACCCGGTAAGCGATAGCGCCGGGCACGCCGAATAATAAGAAATAGAACAGCGGGGCGACGAAACTGTCGCAGGTGCCCTCGGCGACTGACTCCACGGCGGCCGATACAAGCAGGGGCTCGGGCAGTCCGCTTGTATCCCGGCTTACCAGGGCGCGCAGCTCAAAGCGCGCATCGGCCAGTTTCTCCTCCTGCAACAGCCTCTTCACCTTCAGCGCCGCGCGCCGCAGTTCCCTTATGGAAAAGGCGGGCTTGAGCAATATTGCGCCGGCAGCCACATACGCTGCAGGGCTCAAGCCATCCAGATAGCTGAGTAAGAAATAAACGGGAACGGCAAACAGGGACATGGTCGCCAGGGTCATCATCATTCCATAAAGGAACTGAGATATATGCGATTTGCTTCCGCCGCCCTTCTCCAGCGTGGAGACGACCTTGCCCATCCATACCACCGGGTGAACGGTGCGATGAGGCTCACCTAAAGCCAGGTCAATGGCTATGGCTATTAGCAATATGAATATATTTTCCACATTCGTTAAGACAAGACTTTCTTACTCTGGTCTGGTTTCTCAGCGCTGATATTGAGCAATACCACCGGAAGGCCGTTAAGGGGATGGGTATAAACGCAGTTCTCAGCCCCATAAACCTCTTTGATATTGTCGGCGGTGACGACCTCTGCCGGCGTTCCCTCGGCGTGGATGCTGCCTTTGTTCAGCAGCACGAGGCGGTCGCAGTATTGCGCGGCGAGGTTCAGGTCGTGCAGGGCAGCCAGCACCACCAGGTTGTCCTTCTGGCACAGGCTCTTAATCAGGTCAAGGATTTCCGCCTGGCGGCCAATATCGAGGTTAGCCGTCGGCTCGTCCAGGAGTATCGCCCTCGTCTGCTGGGTGAGGACGCGGGCGATGAGTACGCACTGTATCTCTCCGCCGGAAAGCTCATTAATCCTCCGCCTTGCCAGGGACTGCGTTTGCGTGGCCTCCATGGCCTGCCAGGCTATGTCCCAGTCCCGCGGCCCCTCCGACTGGAACAGTCCCAGGTGAGGGTTTCTGCCCATGAGCACTATCTCGAAGGCGGTAAAGGTGCTGGGAAGCAGCGGCATCTGTGGCACAACCCCCATCAGGCAGGCCAGCTCCCTCCTGGAGATTCTGGTTGCGTCCCGGCCGTCCAGCAGTATCCGGCCGGAGCGGGGACGGATGACCCGGCTCATGGCCTTGATGATGGTTGATTTTCCTGAGCCGTTGGGGCCGATAAGCCCAACCATCTCGCCCGGCGCTGCCTTCAGGTTTATGTCCCGCAGCACCAGGTGGTGGTCGTAGCCCAGCGAAACGCTTTGCATCTCAAGTTCAATCATCTTAAGCCTCAGAATATGGCCTTTTTCCTGCGCCGCAGCAGGTAGAGGAAGAAAGGCGCCCCGCAGATGGCGGTGATTACCCCGATTGGTATCTCGGTGGGGGCCAGGGCGGTGCGGGCGATGAGGTCGGCGAGAATCATGAAGACCGCCCCGCTGAGCACGGATAAAGGCAGCAGTGCGCGATGGTCGGCTCCCCATACCAGGCGGACGGCATGGGGGATTATTATGCCGACGAAGCCGATGGTACCTACGAAAGAAACGCTGGCGGCGGTAATCAGGGTGGCGGCAGCCAGCAAGACGAGCTTGAGCTTCTCCACATTGACCCCCAGCTGTTGAGCCTGTTCTTCGTCAAGCTGCATAACGTTGAGCACCCTGGAGAAGAGCAGGATAACGGCCGTGCCAAGGGCGACGTAAGGCAGGACAGTCATGACCTCCGACCACTGGCTCAGGGAGAAGCTGCCCATCAGCCAGAAGATGATGCCGTGCATCTTGTCGCCGCTGGAGATGATGAGGTAGGAAACGATGGAGCCGAGGAGCGCGCTTAAAGCCACTCCAGCCAGGATGAGCGTGGTTACGGGGAGCGTTTTGCCTACCCGCGCCAGCAGATAGACCACCACCGTGCTGAGCAGGGCGCCGCTGAAGGCGAGGATGGGAATAATGCCGGAGCCGAAACTGTGCCAACTGGCAGGCAGCAAAAAGCCGATTACCGCCCCCAGCGATGCCCCCTGGGCTACGCCGATGAGATAAGGGTCGGCGAGCGGGTTGCGGAAGAGCCCCTGATAAGTGGCCCCGGCTGTGGCCAGGGCAGCGCCGACCAGCCCGGCGAGGACGACACGGGGCAGTCGTATATCCAGGATGATAGTCCCGATGGTGCTCTGCCAGCTCTGGTCAATGTTAACAAGGGGCAGCTTGGCGACAAGGATGCGAAATGTTGTCGAAAAGGAAATTGGCACGCTGCCGATGCTCGTCGCCAGCAGCGCTATCGCCGCCAGCACCAGAGATAACCCCAGGATGCTGTACAGACGGGTGCGCCTTCCTGAGAAGTAGGTGCTGATTGACTCAGCAGTTGGCGGCCTGAAAGACATTTTTAAATCCTCATGCCTCATGTTTCAGGCCTTCGTTGTCGGTAAGATAACGAGTGGCGGGAGAGCAGGCGTTCATAAAGCGACTCCTTGCTTTATTATTACTATCATAAACATAGCATTTCGCTCCCGTATGTTACGGTGGCCCAAATATTTCGGGATGTATCATCTGGGCCAGTTTCTCAAGGCCGTCAACTATGCGCGGGCCGGGGCGGCTGGTCAGGTTGCCGTCCACGGCGTACACGCGGCCATTGCGGCGGGCAGCCGTGTCCTGTAACCTCTGCTCAGATTCGGCGTACTGAAAGGTCTGCTCTTCCATGCTGCCGTGAGTGGTGGCGGAGATAATAACCTCTGGGTTGGCGGCGATGACAGCCTCCAGGCTAATATCGGCATAGTCCGAGATGTCCTGCGCTATGTTACGCCCGCCGGCTTTGGCTATCAGCTCGTTCTGGAGTGTCCCCGAACCAGCCGTCATCAGGGGGTCATGCCAGAGGATATAGAATGTCCTCGGCATCCCTTCCGGGGGCAGGTCGGCTACCTTATCGGTCACGGCTTTAATCCGTTTTTGCATATCGCTAATCAGCGCCGAGGCATTTTTTTCGGTCCCGGTGGCCCTGCCCACCAGCGCGATGGCTTCCAGTACCTGGTCGATTGTATTGGGGTTCAGCGCCAGGACGGTGAGCCCCCGGTTCTCAAGCTGGGGGATGATTTTGCTCTCATGGATTGAGGTGGCCAGTATCAGGTCGGGGTCATGGGCGACCACCTCCTCAATATTGGGCGTGCTGAAGCCGCCGATGCTGGGCTTCTCTTTAGCCTCGGGAGGGTAATCGCAGAAGTCGGTGACAGCCACGATGCGGTCGGCCAGTCCCAGGGCGAATAGAATCTCGGTGTTGCTAGGGGCGAGGGAGATAATCCTCTGCGGTGGTTTATCAATGGAGACCGCTCTGCCAAGCTGGTCGGTGATTTGAATTGACGATGGCGGCGCGCTCGCTTTTGGCGCTGCGCAGGAGGCAAGAAAAATAAAGACTAGGGCCGCGGCCAGGCAAATGGCGCCGAGCTTAGCGGATTGGCTTTTCATGAGCATCCTCCTTATAAAAAGCAAACCCCTCGTCTCCAGCCGAGGGGTGTTCAGACTTAATAAAAAGTCCTACCACTCCCCGCGGAGTGCTGTAGGTTGCTTCAGGGGCTGGCGTTCTGGCTTATGATGGTCCAAGCATCATTTACAGTGGCGCGGCCGCGTCGGCTTTACACCGACTTGCTTTCCAGTTGGGCCCCTGCTCGCGCAGGGGCACCCCTTTTACTTATTCTTTTCGTCCAGCATACGATATTGTCAGGGAAAATGCAAGCCATGTGCCAGGTAGCTTATTCTTCCTCGGCGAGCTTTTTTACCCGTAGCTGCGGGTAGGTAGAGATAACCTGCTTCATGGCTTCCAGCTTTTTCCTGATATCTTCGGCCAGTCCGGCATCGGCGAGGAGTTGTTTCAACTTTGCCTGGTCAAGACCTGTTGCTCTCTCCCACAGCCCCTCCGCCTGCAGTATTGCCTTTACCGCATCTTCGCTGAAGCCGGCCTTTCCCATGAGTTTGTAAGTAATGGCATGTTCACTGCCATAGACCCGGTTAAGGCCCTGGCCCTGGCAGAAGTCAATGATTGTTTTTCTTATATCATCAAGCTCAATTTGAAGCTCTTTCATCTGACTCTGTAGCGATGCGTAACGCTCAACGGCTTCAGCCGCCTTAAGGCCGGGCAGCATGTCCTGTCGGGCTGTCTCTGGCAGGGCTTCCATATATTTGTGGCGGTAGTAGGGGCAATGCTCGGGGAAATCGCAGGGGCAATACTCGTTCTCGGTGGCGGGGAACCTCTCATCGGCGATATTTTTAGCTACATCAAGCACAAGTTGTCTCGCCTGGTTAAGTCGTGTTCTGCTTCGCGGCGAACAGTCGCATACCGTGTTTGACCTGAAATGGTAGAGGGCGAGCTTCTCCACAGGCATCTGCCAGATTTTCTCCGCTGCCAGCTGATATATCGTCAGTTGGAGGTCTTGCTCAAGGTCGTCAACGGTGAATAACTCCTTGCTCGTCTTATAGTCGATAATAGATAGGCCGCCGCTATCCAGTTTGTCCACGCGGTCAATATAGCCCCTCAGTTTTACGCCCTCAACATCAATATAAAACATGCGCTCTACCGCCAGCGGCATCTGGAAGTTGGCGCTGTGGATTTCCCGGAACCTGGCCAGTAGCTCTCTGCCGTAAGCCCGATACTTGGCCTCTTCCTCGGCCGATTCAAAACCGTTGGAGAGCCAGTTTTCCTCGTAAAACTGCAATAGCTCCTCCAGCGATGGCGGTGGTGGCACATTTACCTTGAAGAAATATTCGGCGCAGCGATGCATTGTCCTGCCGAAGCTGAAGTACCACTTGTCCTTCGGCGCCAGGCCGTCAATGTATTGCAGCTTATAGCACAGCGGGCAAGACTGGTAAAGAGAAATCTGCGTGAAGCTTAGCGGCTTAATTGCTTTCCTCCTTGAATAATTATAGCAGAGATTTGGCCGGGCGCGGCAAGAGGCACCAGCGGGGGAATATAAAGGTGCATCACTTTTTCATGCTGTTGATGAAATCATCAAGCTTCATAGCTGCCAGGGTGGTGGTCTGCAAAGTCCCCCGCACTCCAAGCTCTATGGCCAGTCTGGCTACGGCCTCATTTCCCGGCGCTTCCAGGATGTTGATGAAATCATACTGGCCCAGGACGGCATACTGGGATAGTATCTTTACCCCCATGCCCTCTACTTCTTTATTGACTTCCTTAATCCTTTCCGGTTTATCTTTAATCGTCTTCCTTCCTTCATCGGTCAGAGTTGTCGTCATGATATAAATTGGCATCTTCCCCTCCTTTTATCATCAATATTTGCTGCAACCGCGGGTGCCCCTTGCCAGTGCTCCCCCGTCTGTTCATCAGCTTTACAAGATACCTTGTTATATGTTATAGCTTAAAATAGAGGCAGTTAATAAGCGCCGTTCCTGATTTATAAAGGCGCGCCTCATTTCTCATTTATTGTATCGGCTGCACAGGCAGCATTAAAGAGGGTTATGGAGAATATATCGCTGGTAGTTGCCTTTGGCGCCGGGCTATTGTCCTTTCTGTCGCCCTGCGTGCTGCCCATGGTGCCTGTGTATCTTGCCAGCTTAGCCGGGTCTGAGATATACGATGATGTAGCCACCAGGCCTCGCCTCCCTTTATTCCTCCATTCCCTCAGCTTCGTAATCGGCTTCTCGCTGATATTCACCTCGCTGGGCGCCGTTGCCGGGCTGACCGGCTACGCCGTCAACCTAAACTCAGCGCTGCTCCAGAGGATAGCGGGAAGCCTGCTGATAGCCTTTGGTTTATTCATGTTAGCGGCGCTTAAAATACCCTGGTTGAACTACGAAAAGCGTTTAAACCTTTCTCTGCTAAATACTACGGGTTACCTGCGCTCCTTTCTCATTGGAGCCACTTTTACCCTGGCCTGGACGGCCTGTGTCGGCCCCATACTGGGAGGAATACTGACCCTCGCCTCCGTTGGAGCTACGGCCTTGCAGGGGGCTTACTTGCTGGCCATATATTGTTTCGGCCTGGGGCTTCCCTTCCTCGCTATGGGGGCAGCCTTTGGCTATATTATACCATTAATAAAGCGCATCTACCGCTATTCCAATATAATCCATATTTTCAGCAGTCTATTGCTCATAGGCGTAGGGGTGCTCATCTTAACCGGCAAGATAACCTGGTTTTCTTCGCTTGCCGCATAAATTTATATCAGGGGGGATGATTATGCATAAAATAGCAAGGATAACGTTTCTTAGTATGGCGCTGTTTTTAGCCTTTGCCGTGCCTGCCTGCTCTTCTAATTCTGCCTCGCCCCCACCTTCTGAGCAGAGCGTTCCAGCTCCAGACTTCCAGCTTTCCACCATCGACGGGCAGAGCGTTTCCCTCAGTGCCATGCACGGACATCCGGTGCTGCTCAATTTCTGGGCAACCTGGTGCGGCCCGTGTCGCTTTGAGATGCCGTCGCTTCAGGAGATTTATAACGACCAGGAATATTCAGACAAGGGTTTGGTGATACTGGCGGTTGATATTGGAGAGGATGCGGTGACGGTGCAGAAATTCCTGCTGGAGAATAAGCTGTCCTTCACCGTACTGCTTGATACAGACCAGAGTGTGGCGGCAAAATATAATATTAGGGCTATTCCCACTACGTTCTTCATAGATAAAGATGGTATAATTAAGGGTGTAAAAATTGGCGCCTTCGCTAGCACTGCGGAAATAAGGCAAGGACTGGATAGTTTGATGCAAGATTGAGCGCTAAGGGAGATTTAAAGCGATGGGAGACATTTTAAACGAAGCTTACGGCATAGTACAGTGCAAGGAATGCCCCTGGTATAAGAGCTGTGTGCTGCCCATGAGGTTCACCGCAGAGGACATACGGCGCCAGCTGGAGTCGTCAGCGCCCGGTACGGCTATTCCCCAACAGCTTGACCTCGGCATGCAAAATCTGCTCTCGAGCATGGCAACCAGCGCCCAGAACTCTCTTCTTGAAGGCTGCCCTATATTCATTGAGCGCCTGCGCAATGATGCCCGGCTGGCCCAGCGCATAAAGGAACTGATGCAGAAATGGAGCAGCGGGGAGGAGTAGGGGCTCTAACCTTTCGTCTGGCGTGCGCCTTTTTCGGCTAAAGCGAGAAGATGGCGAAAACATTCTGCGGGGTCAGTCTGTAGAAAGATGGCGCTGCCCACGAAAATAACGTCAACCCCGCTCCGCGCGACCCTGGCGATGTTGTTCTCCTTTATGCCGCCGTCAATGCCTATCAACATGTCAGGAAGCCTGCTGCGGAGCTCCACAACCTTATCCAGCACCTCGGGGATGAATTTACTGCCGTAAAAGCCGGGGTGCACCGAAAGGAAAAGTATGCTGTCAACCTCATCGGCCAGGGGGAGGAAGGCGGGCAGGGGGGTTTCCGGGTTGATGGCAAGCCCCACTTCCAGGTTGAGGCCCCTCGCCAGAGAGATTACCTCTCGCGGCGCGTCCGTCGCCTCATAATGGAAGATGACTTTTTCTGCGCCTGCCTTGCGGCAACCCTCAAAATAAGACCCCGGCTGGCGCACCATGAGGTGTGCCTCCCAGCTTAGTTTCGTAGACAGATGGGCCAGGCTATCACAGGTTATGCTCCGCGAAGGCACAAACTGGCCATCCATGATGTCGAGCTGGACGTAGTCGGTAAAACTTTCTGCTTTACGCACCGTGACCTCAAAGGCTTTGGGGTCATCGGTGAGGATGGCGGGGACCACCAGTTTGCTTCTCTTTTTCATGACAGTGCTATCTTTCTGCTGCGAATATTGTAAATTTGCCACGCCTGTTGTGTCAAGGATGTCATTTCTTTATACAAACTTAATCATACCTTTATGAAATATTTATAGTTTTTATAGTTACTTTTATGCTGGCGTGTCAGAATAAAAATGCTGAGGTTATTCTGTCATTAGGGGTAGGACGAACGTGGTTAAGCTGATGTTCGGTTTTTTCTTCGGGGTGTCTATCTGCCTTTTGCTTTTATTCGGCATGCAGGCAGCACTGCCGATACATGCGCAAACCGACAATGTGAGCTCGGATAACTTCAGCCTGGTGGAGCTTCTTCCTGATATCCAGAAGATATATCGCGAAGCCCTCACCACCCCCCTGTACAAGGCGCAGGAAGAGATATATGACGACGACATAGCCGATTTCTATCAGACCTTACTGGAGAGGACTGCACTGGCTAACCCTGAGACTGCGACCAATTAGCCAGTTTCACGTGAACTGCACTCGGAACCGCAGAATTTTTATAAACCAGAAGAGGGGCCACCAAAGTGACCCCTCTTATTTTTCATCCCACCTTAAACTCGACTCAATGTCGATGACTACCACCGAATGGCCTTTTATTTATATCGGCCATTTAAAAACTTACGAGCCGAGTTCAAGTTCCTCTGACCCTACTCCAAGGTAGGGCATTAACTGTCCACCTGCCGGACTCCGAATAACTCGTGAAGCTTCATCGCACACCTCCCGAAGCTTTAATTCAGGTGGTACTCTTAGCTTCTTAATATATTATACGTTATTTATGCTCAAATTGTCAAGCAAGATTGAACTGCCTTTTCCTTATCGAAGCCGGAAATCTAGCAGGTCTATATGCTATGCCTCTCATTCTCCGCTATCTTCTTTCCAGTCTCAAAGTAGTCTCCCTTTAATGCGATAGTCGCCTCTTCCTGGAATTTCTCCGGCCAGTTGCCCAGGGAGCGTCCGAACCAGGGCGACTTTACCTGGAGCTGGGGCAGCCCTTCCTCTTCCCATATCTTCTTGGCCTGTTCCATGAACTCTTTCTTGGGCAAGGATGTTGGAGGATAGTCCCATTTTCTGGTGGCATCAATGAGCATTGCGGACGTGGGCGGGCTAACGTAGCCGGGCGGGCATTCCGCTCCGGGCGGTGCCGCCGATGGGTCTAGGCCGGCCTCTTCGCCGGGCACAATTAGCACATCGCGGTGCGGCTGCATTCGGAAGGTGAGTGCCCACAGTACCGAATCGAGGTCGTGGGGGTCTATATCGTCGTCAACAGCGATTATAATCTTGCCCATGCCTACGGAGAAGCCATCGGCTATCTTCAGGGCCTGCCAGACCTCGGGGGGATAAGCCTTCCTTATGCTGAATACCAAGAAGAGCATGGCGCCGCTTTCCTCGTGGAAAGCGACATCAACGATGTCAAAGCCGTGCTGGTCTTTTAAGGTATGTTTCAAAGCTCCGTTCTGCGCGGTGACCTTCAGCTTGGTGCTCTCGCTGGGAGGGAACTGGCTGATGAAGGCAGTGTACATGGGGTTTTTGCGGTGAGTGATGCATTTGACCTTGAAGTAGGGGTTCGGCTCATGCGCCAAGATGTATCCCGAATACTCCCCGAAGGGGCCTTCGCGCTCTATGGAGTCAGTGAGGATTTCGCCCTCAACCACGATTTCCGCCGTCGCCGGCACCTCCAGGTCTATCGTCTTGCATTTCACCACCTCAATCGGTTCGCCGGCTATGCCCCCGGCGATGAGGAATTCATCGGCGTTGTAAGGGAACTTTGACACCGAGCAGTAACCTATTGCCGGGACGGCGCCGGTTACCAGGGCGGCCGGAACGGGCTCACCACGGGCGCGGTATTTCTCCCAGTGCATGCGTAGGTGCTGTCCCTCTTCAATGCGGCAGCCTGTCCTGTCCGGGGCTTTCACCATAGCCCGGTAAGTGCCTATATTCCTGATTCCGGTGTCCGGGTCTTTGCTGATCCACATGGGTGCGGTGAAATAGGGGGCCGGGTCAAAGCCGGGGGTGGAGATGGGAATGGGGAACTCGGTAACGCCGCCGTGCTCCAGGAGCCCATCGCCAATATGCACTTCTTCCTGGCAGGTGCCGCTGCTGACCAGCTTCGGCTTTATGAGATTGTTCTGCGCCTGTTTCCATTTTTCCTGTATTTCTTCCGGCTTGCACTTCATGCCGATGGCATAGATGTCATCCGAGCCGGCATAGGCGGCTACAAGCACCGAGCCGTTATATTTTTTGCCCTTGACGTCAACCACGTTCTCAAATAGGAAAGCCATTCGCTGTTTTTCAGGAAGGCCGCGGAACTGCCACCTTACCAGCGGCATAAGCTCCGTGTCCTTATTTATTTGTCTTTTTATCCTGGCCAGTTTATTGTTCGCTTCCAGTGCTTTGACATGCTCTCTTATATCCTTGTAATAAGCCATTGATTCAAACCTCCTTTATTATTCCCGGTTTTCGTCCTTGGGGCTGCTATTTATTAGACTGTGGAACTGCGACGATGCCTAAAACATAGTTTACGGCAACGGGGTCAAAGGTTCAAGCCGGGCGCGGTAAGCATGTAGCCATAAGATGGCTTTATTCGGTTTTGGTTGGTGATAATTGGCTTTGTGTTATTCAGGCATGAAAAAGGACAGGAGGCAGATATTGAAACAATTATCTAAAGAAGAAATTGATATGAGGCTCAATGAAGATAAACTTTCAATAAGCGCAGCAGCTTTGTTTGAAAATGAAGGATATCTAAATTATGAAATATATCAGCTTTCAGACCTTCCGAATAATTTTATTAGTTTGACGACCTTAAATGTTTCGGAATCGATATAGTTAGTTGCAAGTCCAGTTGAGGTAAGTATAAATTTTTGCCCCTGCAGTGCAAGATTGGGGGCACTATGGCTACCCGCCGAAATCAGTTTTTGATAAACAATAAGTTCATCCAACCTTGACAAATAAAAAAGCTAGGTTATAGACTTAACAAGGCACTTTTCCAAATCCATCCTTTCTAAAATGGCTTGCGCTCCTAGAAAGACCAGCAAAGGCTAACAGGTGATGATAATGTGGAAGGAATACAGTTTGCCAGCGTCAGTTAAGGAAGCACTGGAAATTCTGAAAGCAAATACAGGCAAAGCGCGGATTATCGCAGGGGGCACCGACCTCATTATAGACTTAAAGGAAGGTGCTAAACAGGTGGAATGCCTGGTTGATATCAGCCGCCTGAAAGGGCTCACTTCAATTGAACGAGATGGCGACATTATCAAGGTGGGGGCCATGGTTACCCATAGCCAGGTCGCCACTTCGGAGCTAATCAGGGAGAGGGCGCCGATGTTAGCTGAAGCTGCATCATTACTGGGCTCCCCTCAAATACGTAACCGCGGCACGCTGGCGGGGAACGTTATAAACGCCCAGCCCGCTGCCGATACGGCTATACCACTGGTCGCCCTTGAAGCCCAGGCTGAGATTGTCGGCCCCAACGGCAGCCGGCGCGTCCCTATAGAGAAGCTGTACCACGGCCTCGGCGTATCACAGGTAGACAGCACCAGAGAAATAGTAACCGCCATCTATTTTGAGGGGCTGAGAGACAATCAGGGCTCTGCTTTCGTTCGTTTAGCACAACGCAAAGCCCTGGCATTGCCCATGCTCAATGTTGCCGTGATAGCCACGGTTCAGGATGGCTGCTTTCAAGATGTCAGGATAGCTATAGCCCCGGTGGCACCAATACCGTTTCGCTCACGAAAGGCAGAGGCAGCGCTGCGAGGGAAGAACGCTAGCCTGGAAGCTATCGAAGCCGCAGCGGAAATAGCCGAAGAAGAAGCGCAGCCGAGAGATAGCGCCCTGCGGGGCTCAGCTGAATACCGCAAGGAAATGGTCAGAGTCCTGGTGCGCAGGGCTATTGAGCAAGCAGTGCAGGAAATAAAAAAATAGTCTGGTCTGTGTCAATCAGACGCGGAGATAGAAGATAGTGGCTAAACATTTACTGGCGATGAAACTCAACGGCGAGGACATGGAAGTTGCCATTGAGCCTTCAGCAATGCTCATCGACGTTTTAAGGGGAACACTTCACCTTACGGGGACAAAAGAGTCCTGCGGCAGAGGTGAATGCGGCGCCTGCACTGTGCTGCTTGATGGCGGGGTGGTTAATTCCTGCATAACGCCGGCGATGTCCGCCATGAACAGGGAGATATTGACCATTGAAGGGCTGGGCAGGCCGGGCGAACTTCACCCCATCCAGGAGGCCTTTGTTGAATACGGAGCTGTGCAGTGTGGTTTCTGCACACCGGGCATGGTGCTGGCCGCCAAGGCATTGCTGGATGAAAATCCCGACCCCACAGAAGGAGAGGTTAGAGAAGCGCTATCTGGGAATCTCTGCCGCTGCACCGGCTATGTGAAGATTGTTGAGGCGGTACTAATGGCAGCGAAAAAGCTGCGAAAACAACCTTAAGCCAGCGCTTGACGAGGTTTTTGGACATGACAGAGTTTAATGTAGTTGGCAAAAGGCTTCCGTTAAAGGACGGGCCAGATAAAGTGACCGGGCACGCATTATTCACCGGAGATATAGAGCTGCCCGGCATGTTGCATGGCAAGATACTAAGGAGTACCTATGCCCACGCCCGCGTATTGAGGGTTGATACCAGCCGGGCGGAAAGGCTGCCCGGGGTCAAGGCGGTGCTGAGCAAGAACAACGCGCCCAGGACAAAGGTGCCGGCATCACAGTATGCCCCGCGCGATAAAGTAGCCTTCGATGATGAGGTGCGCTATGTGGGAGATGAGGTGGCGGCCGTCGCTGCCGTAAGCCTGGAAATAGCGGAGCAGGCGTTGAAATTGATAGATGTAGAATATGAGGAACTCCCGACTGTCTTTGACCTTGAAGAGGCGATAAAGCCGGGGGCGCCCCTTGTTCATGCGGATAAGGAGAAAAACATCGCAGGCACCAT
>CAYWUK010000005.1:0-3555 GCA_964461475.1 uncultured Dehalococcoidaceae bacterium | reverse complement strand
AAGAAAGACGGCACGCTAACCGCCATCCAGGCCAAAGCGATAAGCAATGAAGGCGCTTATATGCTAAAACCAGGGCCGGCCGGAGTTGCCGCGAAGGCCATAATACGAATTTATCGCTGCCCGAACACTCAATGTGAAATAATACAGGCATATACTAATGTACTAAGTGGCGGCGCCTTCCGTGGCTATGGCGCTCCGCAGGCCCACTTCGCCATGGAGTCCATGATGGACATTGTTGCTGAAAAGCTGGGCATTGACCCGTGCGATTTCAAAATGAAAAACCATGCCCAGGAGGGCGATTTCGGCTTCGCCGATGTGCCGATAGAGACGTGCGGGCTGGCCGAATGCATGGCCAAGGGGAAAGAAAAAATAGGCTGGGCGAAAATAGAAAAGCCGGGGAGCAGCGTCGGCATAAAGAAGCGCGGCATCGGCATGGCCTGTTGTGAACAGGGGACAGGGCCATCTCGTAGCAAGCCCGGCTATTCGGCGGTCTCTATCCTCATCAATTCCGACGGCACGGCGCACCTGTCCACCGGCGCATCTGACCTTGGTTCCGGGGTTAATACCACTCTAGCCCAGATTGCCGCTGAAGAGCTGGGCATAAGTCTGGATGCGGTAAGTGTAACCAGCGGCGACACCGCAACGACCTCATTTGATGAGGGGGCCTATGCCAGCATGACGCTTTACAACGCCGGAAATGCCACGAGGGCGGCAGCCATTGACGCCAAACGGAAGATAATGCTTAAAGTGGCGGAAAAGCTTGGAGCAACGCCGGAAGAGCTCGAATTCAAGGACGGGCGAATATATGTCAAAGTGACCCCTGAGAAAGGCGTTACCTATAAAGATATAGTATCTGAAGCCGCCAGGGCCAACTGGGGCAACGTAGCCTTCATGGGAGCGGCAAGCTTTGAAAACACTGTTTTCCCTCCGTCTTTCGGCGCTCAATTTGCCGAGGTTGAGGTGGATACCGAAACAGGGCAGGTGGAAGTGCTGAAAATAGCGTCGTTTGAAGATAACGGCCAACCGATAAATCCCCTGGTGGTGGAAGGGCAGATAGACGGCGCACTTTTCCAGATGACGGGCTATGCCCTCACCGAAGACCCGATTTACGATAAGCACTCGGGAAGGATGCTAAATGCAGGTTTCCACAACTACATGGTTTTAACCTCGCTGGACATGCCTGTCCTTGAAACAGGGATGGTTGTGACCTATGAACCTTCGGGGCCATTCGGCGCCAAAGGGATGGCAGAGCTGCCTACCAACGGCGTTGCCCCGGCCATAGCCAATGCCATTTACAATGCCATAGGGGTCAGGCTCACTGAAATTCCCATGACGCCAGAGAGAGTTTTCCGGGCGCTGAAGAGCAATAAATAGCCGCGATATTTACGATGTGGCGACCAGTTGCAGTCGATTTGCTCTTTTGTCGTGAAGCAGGCGACGGTGCGTAACAAATGGCCTACTCCTGCTTGTTGAAAGACCATGCGGCCATAGACAGCATCACGGCGCCGAATATCACCACAACCAGCATTGGTATCAGTTCAACAACCAGCAAAGAGCTCAGTGAAACGCCAAGCAAAGGCGCAACCAAAAGCGAATAAAGCCCTGCTGTGTGTTTTCGGACCGCAGCTCGGAAGGTGGGAAATATCTTGTGCTCAGGTCAGGTCTTTCTTAAGTTGCTCGAATTCTTCCCTGGATATCTCTCCCCTGGCGTAGCGCTCTTTGGCTATATCCAGCGGATTGTGCCTGCGCGAAGGACCATTATGCCTGCTCGCCCTTGTCACTAACCAGACAACAAGCGCTATCAGCCCTCCCCAGAATATCAGTATCCAAGCTCCGCCAAGTAACATCCACCAGCCCATGCCGGCGTCATATGGCCACATCATGCTAACCTCCCGAACTTAATAACAATTTCATTACATTTTTATTATAGACAGGGGCTTTCGCTAAAGTATGTGATATAGGTCATATACACTATCTTTCAATCTGGTCATAATTGTAGTGTTTATGAATGTGAGGCTCTGGCTGCATTGGCTGACTTTGTGCTATACTTTGGCTGTCGATTTATATTGAGAGAGCGACTGTGCCAGCCGGAAATCGCGGGAGGAGAGCTTTGAAGGTAAGGATAGACAGAGATTTATGTGCCGGCCTGGGGAACTGCGTGGTTATAGCGCCGACGGTTTTCGCACTGGATGATGAGAATAAGGCCGTTATCCTCGACCCCACCTCCGTGGATGATGACACCCTTCAGGAAGCTGCGGAGAGTTGCACTGTCAAAGCCATTATCCTTGAGGACGATGCCGGCAACCAGGTGTATCCTTAGGGATTTATTGAGGGGGTGCCCGTGCAAAAGCCTTTAGCTATTATAGAGCGGATTATTGCGGAGCACAAAGTAATAAAGGGCAGGGCGCAGGCCCTGGTGCAGACGGCCAACGATGCCGGTGCAATTCAGGGGCTGGAGAAAGCGACGGGCGCTTTCATGCCGGGCAGGCTTGACCAGAAACAGGGCTTACAGCAGCTGGAGGAGTTGTTGAAAGTGACCGAAGAGGGGCTTAAAAAGCACTTTTACCTGGAGGGGACCGGCCTCCTGGCGGTGTTTAAAGAGTATGGCGATGGCGCCCTTGTCAGCGATTTTGAGGCCCTGCTCCAGGAGCACAAGGAGCTTATAAGGCGGTTCGCCCATGCGAAGAAGCACGTGGTTGAATTAATGGGTGGCGAGCTGTCTCGTCATGTTTGGGAAGCCAGCGCGCATGATATGCGCGCGCATATCAGCCACACGCGGAGGCTGCTTGACGAGCATGCGCGCAGCGAGCAGAAGCTGCTGTACACGCTGCGCAGGCTGTTTAAGCAGGCATCCAGAAAGAATTAAGACAGCTATTAAAATAATGCCGGGGTGTTGCTATGAAGAAAGTATATTTCGACAATGTTTCCACCACTTCCATCCTTCCGGAGGTCAGAGAGGCGATGATGCCCTATATGGGCGAGTTTTTCGGCAACCCGTCCTGCATTCACGATTGGGGAGATGCTCCCCGCGAGGCCATGGAGGTGGCGCGGGGGCAGGTGGCGGAGCTTATTGGCGCGAACCCCGAGGAGATAATCTTCACCGGCAGCGGCACCGAGAGCAACAATTTTGCCGTCAAGGGGCTGGCCCTGGCGCAGCAGGCCAAAGGAAAGCATGTGGTGGTCTCCGCCGTTGAACACTTCTCCGTGCTGCATTCGGCGAAAACCCTTGATAAGTGGGGCTTTGAAGTGAGCGAGGTCCCCGTTGATAAGCATGGTTTGGTTGACCCCGATGCCGTGCGCAAAAGCCTGAGGAAGGATACTATACTGGTCTCTATTATGCACGCCAACAACGAGGTGGGCACGATAGAGCCGATAAAAGAGATTGCCAGGATAACCAGGGAGAATAATATCCCGTTTCATACCGATGCCGTGGCCATGGTGGGGAACATGCCGGTGGATGTAAAGGATTTAGGGGTGGATGTGCTGAGCCTGGCGGGGAACCAGTTTTATGGCCCCAAGGGGGTCGGCGCCCTCTGGGTGCGCAAGGGGGTGCGC
>CAYWUK010000004.1:0-19601 GCA_964461475.1 uncultured Dehalococcoidaceae bacterium | reverse complement strand
GGTATAGACTCCGTGCCAGGATGAATGATCATCGACCGGACCCTTTTTTCATAGATTTGTACATGATGTCGCAAGTCTTGGCAAATCATTTGGATGAATCGAAAGGTTAGATGGGTGATTTAGGGGATGGGATTTAAAAATTCAGGTCCAAGGCTCAAATTACGGGGCTAATTCTGAGTGTGAATATATACAAGACTGCCACCTTTCAGCTTGTTAATCACCTCATCAATGATCTTCATTGATACTGCGGGACAGCCTAGACTGCGTCCTAGTCTCCCCCAATTTGCAAGGATTGATTTCCAGCTGACATAACCTGCCCCATGAATCACAATGTCTCTATCGAAGGCGTTGTCATTAATGCCATTCTCAAGGCCATGGCCAAGCGCCGCAGCTTCAAGGGCGAAAAAGGAGAAATTATCGCCTCCCACGCCCGACAAATATTCCGCAAGATGCGCGGCTCGGCCGAGGGTGCTCTGGAATCCACCCTCCTAAAAGGAGAGCAGAGCAACACCTCGGTGGCCTATGGGGATAAGTTCAAGCTAAAGCTCCTCCGCCGTCTGGAAGAAGGCATCAGCACCGAGCTGGAAATGGGACGCTTCCTCACTGAGAAGGAGCCCTTCCCTAATTCTCCTCCGCTAGCCGGCACTATTGAGTACCGCGCCAGCAAAAAGGGGGAACCGGCAACGCTGGCCATACTTCACGGATACGTGCACAACGAAGGCGATGCCTGGCAATATACGCTGGACTCGCTCGGCCGCTACTTTGAGCATGTCCTGGCGCACCCGGGGACAGCCGCGCCGCTGCCACAGGGGAATTCCCTGCTGGACATCGCCGATGAGAGTCTGCCTCAGATAGTGGAAGAGACTATCGGGCCCTATCTGGTCTCAGCCCATCTTCTAGGCCAGCGCACCGCCGAGCTGCACCTGACGCTGGCCTCGGCCCTGGACGACGAGGACTTCGTCCCCGAGCCGTTTTCCATCACCTACCAGAGGTCCCTTTACCATGGACTGAGGGGCTTCGCCATTCAAGTGATGCAGCTTCTTCGCCAGCGCCTGAGGTTTCTGCCGGAGGATGCCAAGGCCGACGCCCAGAGGGTCTTAGCCCTGGAGGATGCCATCATTGAGCGCTACCAGAACCTGCTTAAGCGCAAGATTCCCAGCATGCGCATTCGCTGCCATGGTGACTATCATCTGGGCCAGGTGCTGTACACCGGCAAGGACTTCGTCATCATCGACTTTGAAGGGGAGCCGGCGCGCAACCTGGGAGAGCGCAGGATAAAACGCTCGCCGCTGAGGGACGTTGCCGGCATGATACGCTCGTTTCATTATGCCGCCCATGTCTCCCTGCGCGGCCAGGCGAGAACCGTGCTCAGTCCCGAGGATCTGCCAATGTTGGAGGAATGGACCCAGGCCTGGTACCTGTGGAGCTCAGCCACCTTCTTGAAATCATATCTGGAATTGATGGCGGATACCCCCATATTGCCCCAGAACCCCGAGGGGATGAAGGTCATCCTGGATGCCTACCTCCTTGACAAAGCCATCTACGAAGTAAACTACGAAATCAATAACCGGCCCGACTGGGCTGTGCTGCCGTTGAAGGGCATATTGCAGGTGCTGGAGTCCGACGAAGAAACGGTACAAGCTATTCTTGAAGCCAAGAAAAAGGAACAGAGAGAAGCTGAGGAAAAGCTGGCCAAGATTATAGCCGAAGTACAGCAGAAGTCAGAGCAGATTGCCAAAGAGACCGGGCAAATAATAGAAGAGGTAAAGGAAAAAACTAAGAAAAAGGCTGATAAATGAGTCGTGCCTCCGGCACCCGGCTTCTTCATCAACTTGCCCACCTCTATGGCGTGCAGACAGCCTATTACGATGTCTCCCATCACCGCCAGCAAGCCCCGGCAGAATCCCTGCTGGAGATGCTGCATGCGCTGGGGGCCCCGCTTGCCAACCTTCAAGGCGTGCCCACAGCGTGGCGGGAACAACGACTTGCACGGTGGCAACGGATGCTAGAGCCAGTGTCCGTCGCCTGGGAAGATGAGCCATCTTCAATAAATATACGCCTCCCTTCCAGCATGGCGGACGCACGTTTCAACCTTCATCTTAAGCTGGAGAGCGGCGAAACGCAGAGATGGCAATACCCCGGCTCAGACCTGCCCGCCCTTGATTTCGCCGAAATAGAGGGGACACAATATGTAGTCAAACACCTCCCTTTGCCCGACAGATTACCTCAGGGATACCATTGCCTGACGCTGGAACTGTTGGGACGACCTGAAGAGGCGCTCATTATCGTTGCCCCCCACAAGGCCTATATCCCTGCGAATGGCCAGAGCGACAGGATGTGGGGAGCTTTTCTTCCCCTTTATGCCCTGCATACGCAGAAGAGCCGGGGCGGAGGCGACTTCTCAGACCTGGAGTCCCTGGCAAACTGGCTGGCGGGGTTGGGAGGACAGGTAATAGCCACCCTGCCTATCCTCGCTGCCTTCCTGGACGAGCCCTTTCAGCCCAGCCCCTACCTCCCCGCCAGCCGCCTTTTCTGGAACGAGTTTTACCTGGACTTAAACAAAGTCCCCGAGATGCAGAGTTGTCCTGCGGCGCAGGCTTTACTTGAATCGTCACCTTTTCAGAAAGAGCTTAACAATCTGCGCAACTCGCCACTGGTGGACTACCGCCGCCAGATGGTGTTAAAGCGCCGCGTGCTGGAAGAGCTATGCCGGTCGCTCTTCGCCGGGGAATCGGACAGGCTCGAAGCCCTGCATCATTTCGCCGAAGCTAAACCGGAGGTTGAGGGCTATGCCCGGTTCAGGGCTGCCATTGAAAAACAGCGCGGCCCCTGGCAATCATGGCCGCAGCCGCTGCGGGAAGGCGTCCTTAAGGAAGGCGATTACAACGAGGAAAACAGGCGCTACCACCAGTACGTACAGTGGCTGGTGCATCAGCAGATGGACGATATCTCCAAAAAGGTGAGGGGGCAAGGCCTGAAGCTATATCTCGACCTGCCCGTGGGTGTCCATCCCTCTGGCTATGATGTATGGCGCCAGCGCGACGTTTTTATCACGGGTGCTTCTGCCGGCGCACCGCCGGATGCCGTCTTCCGCAAGGGGCAGGACTGGGAGTTCCCGCCACTGCACCCGGAAAAAATCAGGGAGCAGGGCTACCGCTACACCATCGCCTATCTGCGCCACCATCTCCAGCACGCGGCCATCCTGCGCATTGACCACGTCATGGGGTTGCACCGGCTCTTCTGCATCCCCGGGGGGCTTGAGGCCAGCCAGGGGCTATACCTTAGCTACCGCGCCGATGAGCTATATGCCATCCTCGCCCTTGAGTCGCAGCGCCATAAAGCCATCATCGTCGGCGAAGACCTGGGCACAGTGCCCCCGTACGTCCGGCCAGCAATGAAACGGCACGGCCTGCAGCGCATGTATGTGGTACACTACGAGCTTGCTGCCAGCCCGCAAAGGGGGCTTCGCCCCATCCCGCAGAACTCGGTGGTGAGCCTGAACACGCACGATATGCCCCCCTTCGCCGCATTCTGGCAGGGACTGGACATCGCCCAAAGGCTGGCATTGGGGCACCTGACAAGCGCAGGCGCGTCGGCGGAAAGAAAAGAGCGCCAGACCATAAAGGAAGCTATGACCGCTTATCTGCGGGCCGGAGGCTGGCTCAAGCAGTCCGCACCGGACGTTCAGTCCGCGCTTGAAGCGTTGCTCTCCTTCCTCAGCGCCAGTAAGTCGCGCCTCGCCATAGTCAACCTTGAAGACCTCTGGCAGGAGACGGAGCCACAGAACGTGCCCAGTACCGGGCAGGAGCAATACCCTAACTGGCAACGCAAGGCACGCTATGACCTGGAGGAGTTTTGCCAAATGCCCCGGGTAATTGATACACTACGGATGATAGACCGAATCCGCAAGCAGGGCAGGTGACAACTATGGTTAAGAAAAAATCGCCCGCCGAGCAGAAGCATGGCGCAAAGGCGGAGCCGCAGAATCAGACGGTGCTGCGCGGCGCAACACTGCTTACCGACGACGACCTTTATCTTTTCAACGAAGGCTCTCACTTCCGTCTCTACCAGAAGCTTGGGGCTCACCAGATGACCTTTGACGGCCAGGAAGGGACTTACTTCGCCGTATGGGCCCCCGATGCCGAGCAGGTATTCGTCATGGGAGATTTCAACGGCTGGAACAAGGCCAGCCATCCCCTCCACCCACAGGGACAGTCAGGCATATGGGAGGGGTTCATTCCCGGGGTGGGCAAGGGCGCCCTTTACAAATACCGCATCCATTCGCGCTACCGGAGCTACAAGGTGGAAAAGGCAGACCCCTATGCCCTCTATGATGAGGTGCCGCCCAAGACCGCCTCTATCGTCTGGGGGCTTGATTACACCTGGGGAGACCGTGAGTGGATGGAGAAGCGGCGCGAACGTAATGCGCTTGATGCCCCGCTGGCTATTTACGAGGTGCATCTGGGCTCCTGGAGGCGGGTGCCGGAGGACAGTAACCGCTCGCTCAGCTACCGGGAGATGGCAACACAACTCGCCGAACACGTCAAAGAGATGGGGTTCACCCATGTTGAGTTCCTGCCGGTCATGGAGCACCCGTTTTTCGGCTCGTGGGGCTACCAGACCACCGGCTATTTCGCCCCCAGCAGCCGCTACGGCACGCCCCAGGATTTCATGTATCTAATAGATTACCTGCACCAGCAGGGCATCGGGGTGATTCTGGACTGGGTGCCCTCGCATTTTCCCACCGACGAGCACGGGCTTGGCTTCTTCGATGGCACCCACCTCTACGAGCACGCCCATCCCAAGACGGGCTTCCACCCCGACTGGAAGAGTTTCATCTTTAATTACGGGCGGCCTGAGGTGCGCAACTTCCTCACCAGCAGCGCCCTCTTCTGGCTAGACAAATACCACGCGGACGGCCTCCGCGTGGATGCGGTGGCTTCCATGCTTTACCTGGACTACTCGCGCAAGAAGGGGGAGTGGATTCCCAACAAATTCGGCGGCCGCGAAAACCTGGATGCCATAGACTTTCTGCGCCGGCTTAATGAGGAGATATACAGGGACTATCCCGATGTCCAGACCATCGCCGAGGAGTCCACCGCCTGGCCCATGGTCTCGCGCCCTACTTACCTGGGCGGCCTCGGCTTCGGCATGAAATGGGACATGGGCTGGATGCATGATACACTGCTGTATATGTCCCGCGACCCCATCTACCGCAAATACCACCAGGACAACCTGACCTTCCGCATGATTTACGCCTTCACCGAGAATTTCGTCCTGCCCCTCTCGCATGATGAGGTCGTTTACGGCAAAGGCTCGCTCCTGGGCAAGATGCCCGGCGACGAATGGCAGAAGTTCGCCAATTTCAGGCTGCTGCTGGGGTACATGTATTCCCAGCCCGGCAAGAAGCTGCTCTTCATGGGGGCGGAACTCGGCCAGTGGCAGGAGTGGAACCACGATGCGAGCCTGCAATGGCATCTCCTCCAGTACCAGCGCCACGCCGAGTTCAAGAAGTGGCTGCAGGCCCTGAATTCGCTCTACCGCAGCGAGCAGGCTCTGTATAATATAGATTTTGACCAGGCGGGATTCGAGTGGATTGACGCCAGCGACGCCCTGCAAAGCATAATCAGCTTCATCAGAAAGGGTAAGTCAACGGACGATGTCATCCTGGTCATCTGCAACTTCACCCCGATGACCTATTTTGGATACAGGGTGGGCGTGCCGCGCGACGGCACCTGGACGGAAGTCCTGAACAGCGACTCAAAGGAATACGGGGGCAGCGGCCAGGGCAATCCGGCAGGTCTGGAGGCAGCAAAAACCCCGGCACACGGTCGCCCTTTCTCCATCAACATAACCCTTCCGCCGCTGGCGACCGTGTTATTCAAGAGCAAGGGGAGATAGCATGACTCAGCGCTGGCGCCCGGGAGCTACGTATATGCAGAAAGGCAGCTGCCAGTTCACGGTATGGGCGCCTTTCCGGCAGAAGGTTGAGGTACGCCTGATTTCGCCCGAAGAGCTGGTCCTGCCCATGGAAAAGGACGCACAGGGCTACCACCGCGCGACGATAGACGGCGTGGAGCCGGGCAGCCTGTACCTCTACCGCCTGGACGGTCAACTGGAACACCCCGACCCTGCTTCGCGGCACCAGCCCCAGGGGGTGCACGGCCCGTCGCAGGTGGTTGCCCCCGACTTCGCCTGGCAGGACAGCGACTGGAACGGCCTGCCCCTTCACGATTACATCATATACGAGCTCCATGTGGGCGCTTTCACCGCGGAGGGCACTTTTGACGCCATCATCCCCTGCCTGGACGAGCTTACGGAGCTGGGCATTACCGCCGTGGAGCTTATGCCCGTCGCCCAGTTTCCGGTGAGCCGCAACTGGGGGTATGATGGCGTTTACCCCTTCGCCGCGCAGGACTCCTACGGCGGGCCGGATGGGCTCAGGCGGCTGGTGAACGCCTGCCACCAGAGGGGGCTGGCAATCATCCTGGACGTGGTCTATAATCACCTCGGCCCGGAGGGGAATTACCTCACCGACTTCGGGCCATATTTCACCGACCGCTACAAGACCCCCTGGGGGGCCGCCATCAACTTCGATGGGCCTTATAGCGATGAGGTGCGCCGCTTCTTCATTGAAAATGCCCTCTGCTGGATTACAGATTTTCACATTGATGCGCTCCGACTTGATGCGCTGCATGCCATACTGGATATCTCGCCACGGCCTTTCCTGGAGGAGCTTGCCGCATCGGTGCAAGAGCTTACGAAAAGCTTGAATCGGCAGGCATACCTCATCGGCGAAAGCGCCGCCAACGATGCGCGCCTCATCCGCCCGCCGGAGATAGGCGGCTATGGGCTGGATGCCCAGTGGAACGACGATTTTCACCATGCCCTGCATGTCCTTCTGACCGGCGAGCAGAGCGGCTATTACGAGGACTTCGGCGGCCTGCGCCACCTGGCCAAGGCATTCCGCGAAGGGTTCGTCTATTCCGGTGAGTATTCCCCCTATCGCAAGCGCAGACACGGCATCTCCTCAAAAGACATCCCGGCAGACCGCTTCGTGGTCTTTGCCCAGAACCACGACCAGGTGGGAAACCGCGCGCTCAGCGAGCGACTGAGCCAGATTATCTCTTTTGAGGGACTCAAGCTCGCCGCAGGCGCAGTCCTGCTCTCGCCCTTCATCCCCCTTCTCTTCATGGGCGAGGAATATGGTGAGAAGTCGCCTTTCCCATACTTCGTCAGCCACACGGAGCCGGAGCTTATCGAGGCGGTGCGGCGGGGGCGCCGGGATGAGTTCGCCGCCTTTCGATGGCAGGGAGAGATGCCCGACCCCCAGGACGAGGCAACCTTCCTCAGCGCCAAGCTCAACCGCGGCCTGTGCGGCGAGGGACGCCACCGAACTCTCCTTGAGCTCTATAAAGAGCTGATTCAGCTACGCAAGGGAATTCCCGCCCTGGCTCATCTGAGCAAAGAGGACATGGAGGCGCTGAGCTACGAGGAGCACAAAATCCTTTTCATCCGCCGCTGGACTGAAAAGGACGAAGCAGCTATCGTCTTTAACTTCAATAACAAAGAGGCCTCGGCTGCTCTACCCCTGCCGTCAGGGCTCTGGAGGAAACGCCTGGACTCTGCGGACGAGCGCTGGGGTGGAGATGGGAGCCCCCTGCCGCAGGAGCTCAGCTCAAAAGGAGAGGCCACGCTCAGCTTCAGCCCCTGGTCATTTGCCCTGCTGACAAAGGAGAATTAAATGGAACGCTATATCTGCATTCACGGCCATTTTTATCAGCCGCCGCGGGAAAACGCCTGGCTGGAGTCCATCGAGCTACAGGACTCGGCATACCCCTATCACGACTGGAATGAGCGGGTCACCGCCGAATGTTACGCGCCCAACACCGCCTCGCGCATACTGGACAACGAGAAGTATATCACCCAGATTGTCAATAACTACGCCAGGATAAGCTTCAACTTCGGGCCGACTTTGCTCGCTTGGCTGGAGAACAGCGCCCCGGATGTCTATCAGGCCATCCTCAGCGCCGACAAGGAAAGCCAGCGCAGCTTCTCCGGCCACGGTTCGGCGCTGGCCCAGGCCTATAATCACATGATTATGCCCCTGGCAAACCTGCGGGACAAGCGCAGCCAGGTCATATGGGGCATCCGCGACTTTGAGCATCGCTTCGGGCACAAGCCGGAGGGCATGTGGCTGCCCGAGACGGCGGTGGACCTGGAGACGCTGGACATCCTGGCAGAGATGGGTATTAAATTCACCATACTCGCCCCGCACCAGACTGGCCGCGTGCGCCAGATGGGCACCGAAAAATGGAACGACAGCAAAGACGGCAGCATCGACCCCACCATGGCCTACGAGCTAAACCTGCCCTCAGGCCGCAAGTTAGCCCTCTTCTTCTACGATGGCCCCATCGCCCGCACCGTCGCCTTTGAGAACCTGCTCAGCAGCGGTGAGGACTTCGCCAACCGCCTGGTCGGCGCCTTCTCCGACAAGCGGACATGGCCCCAGCTTGTCCACATCGCCACCGACGGCGAGACATACGGACATCACCATCGCTTCGCCGATATGGCCGTGGCTTATGCGCTTCACTATATTGAAACCAATAATCTGGCTAAAATCACCAACTACGGGGAATTCCTGGAGAAACATCCACCCACGCATGAGATCGAGATAATAGAAAACACTTCCTGGAGCTGCACGCACGGCATTGAGAGGTGGCGCAGCGACTGCGGCTGCAACACGGGGGGCCACCCGAAATGGAACCAGGCCTGGCGGGCGCCACTGCGACAGTCCCTTGACTGGCTCCGGGATGCCGTTGCCCCTAAATACGAGGAGACGGCGCGCCAGTTCTTAAAAGACCCCTGGGCTGCCCGCGATGATTACATAGATATAATCCTGAACCGTTCGGCGGAAAACATCCAGTCCTTCCTGAGCAAGCATGTTACACATGAACTGAGCGATGACGAAAGGATAAAAGCGCTCAAACTGCTGGAGCTACAGCGCCATGCCATGCTCATGTACACGAGCTGCGGCTGGTTCTTTGATGAGCTCTCCGGCATTGAAACGGTGCAAATCATCCAGTATGGAGGCAGGGTGATTCAACTGGCCAGGGAGCTCCTCGGCGACGACACTGAGCAAAAGTTCCTGGACCTCCTGGCGCAGGCCAAGAGCAACATCCCCGAGCTCAGCGATGGCCGACATATTTACGAAGAATTCGTCAGGCCGTCCATGGTGGACCTCATCAAGGTGGGCGCCCACTACGCCATAAGCTCTCTATTCGAAGAATATGTCGAACAGGCCAGGATTTACTGCTACAACGTAGAGCGCGAAGATTACCAGACCTTCGCCGCCGGGAAGCCCAAACTCGCTGTTGGCCGGGCCAAGGTCACGTCCGTGATTACGGGCGAGTCTTCCCTGCTCAGCTTCGGAGTACAGCACTTCGGCGACCATAACGTGAATGCCGGCGTCCGCGAGTACCAGGGAGAGGAGGCCTATAAATTAATGGTGCAGGAGACGAGCCAGACCTTCTGTGCTGCGGACTTCCCCGAGGTCATCCGGCTGCTGGACAAACACTTCGGCAGTTCCACTTACTCCCTCAAGTCCCTCTTCCGCGATGAGCAGCGCAAGGCCTTGGACCGCATCCTGGAGTCCACGCTGGCCGAAATTGAGGTGGCCTACCGCCAGCTCTACGAGCACCATTTCCCGCCGATGCGCTTCCTCTCGGACATGGGGGGGCCAGTGCCAAAGGCCTTTTACGCCGCCGTTGAGTTCATCCTTAACACAGACCTGCGCAAGGCTTTCAGCAGCGAAACCCTGGATGTGGAACGCATTAAGGGCCTTCTCGAAGAGGCCGGAAAATGGAACGTTGAACTTGATACCGAAGGTCTCGGCTACCTGCTGCAGCATACCTTGAGGGAGATGATGACCAGGTTTGTGTCCAGCCGGGAGGACATAGACCTGCTAAAGAACCTGGCGGACTCAATGGTGCTTGTCCGCTCGCTGCCCTTTCCCATTGACCTCTGGAAGGTGCAGAATATATATCATGAAATGCTCCGCGATGCTCAACCTGAATTCAAGAAGAAAGCCGAACAGGGTGACGAAAAAGCCAAGGAATGGTTCGCCATGTTCACAACTCTGGGACAAAATCTCTCAATTCGGGGCGCTTAAATGCTCAGTCCGCGCATACCTGTAGCCACTTACAGGCTGCAATTTAACCCGCAGTTCCGCTTCCACGACGCCCTGGAGATTACAGGCTACCTGCACCGCCTGGGCATCTCCGACCTCTACGCCTCGCCCATATTCAAGTCGCGGCCCGGCAGCTCCCACGGCTATGACATTACCGACCCGACATGTCTTGACCCAGAGCTCGGCACGGAAGAGCAATTCAATGAGCTGGTGCGGCAGCTCAAGCAGCATGATATGGGGCTGCTGCTGGACATCGTCCCCAACCACATGGCAATAAGCTCCGAGAACCCATGGCTGATGGACCTACTTGAGAACGGTATTTACTCCCCCTATGCCACCTTTTTTGATATTGACTGGAATCCCCCTTCCAGCACCCTTGAGAACAAGATAGTCCTCCCTATTCTGGGCAGTCCCTATGAGCAGGCGCTGGAGAGCCAGGAGCTCGTCCTGAAGCTGGAAGACGCCGGCCTCTTTATGCGATACCACGACCATAAACTGCCGCTGGACGTTAAAACTTACGGCCTGGTCTTCGGCCACAGCCCGAAAGCTATTGGCGGCGAAAATCTCACTTTTCAGCAGCTCTCGCAGCTTGCGGAGGATATGAAACGCCTGCCAGCCATAACCGCCGCATGGCCAGCGAAGGACAAAGGACAATACCGGGAGCGGCAAAGGATAAAGGCCACCTTCCTGCAGGTTGTTAATGCCTCGCCCGAGGCCAGGGACTTTCTTCTGGAGAATATCGCCCTGCTCAACGGCAAAAAGGGGCGCCGCGAAAGCTTCAGGCCGCTGGACAGTTTACTGTCCCGGCAGGCATATAAACTCGCCTTCTGGAAAGAAGCGCGCGAGCAGATAAACTACCGGCGCTTCTTTGATATTAGCGACCTCATCGGCGTACGAGTTGAGGAAGCGGAGGTTTTTGAAGCGACTCACTCCCTCATCCTGTGCCTCGTCAGGGAAAATAAAGCCAGCGGCCTGCGGGTTGACCATATCGACGGCCTGCGCGACCCGCAGCAATACCTGGAGCGACTCCAGCAGCACCTTACGCCTGCAAAGGACGAGGCCGACCAGCGACCCCTTTTCTATATGGTCGTGGAGAAGATTCTCTCCGGCGACGAGGCGCTGCCCGAGGAATGGCCCGTTTCCGACAGCACCGGATACGACTTCCTGAACAGGATAAACGCCCTCTTCGTAGATAGCAGCGGCGCACAGGCGCTGGATGGAATCTACTCTAGCTTTACTGGTTCATCGGAATCTTTTGCCGAAATCGTCAGAGAAAAAAAGAAACAGGTCATGAAGGAGCTGTTCCCCGCAGAGACAAAGGCGCTGTCGCATCGCCTGGCCGATATAGCCCGTCAGTATGACCCCGGCTTTTCGCCGGAAGAACTGGCCAAAGCTCTTATTGAGGTCACCGCCTGCCTGCCCGTCTACCGGACTTACACCAGAAACTTTCAGGTCCTGCCCCGCGACCGTAAATACCTTGAGTCCGCCTTTCACGAAACCAGCCGGCGCAATAAAATCAACTCGGTCGCCCTGGACTTTTTAAGATGCGTGCTATTTCTGGAATTTCCGCCATACCTCGCAACCGAACAAAAGAAGGCGTGGCTTCGCTTAGTGCTGCGCTGGCAGCAGCTGAGCGGTGCCGTCATGGCCAAGGGATTTGAAGACACCGCCCTATACACGTATAATCGCCTGACCTCTTTAAACGAAGTGGGGGGAAACCCGGCTTCGGCAGGGCTATCCATCTCCGAATTTCACCAATATAATCTGGCCAGGCTGGAGCGCTGGCCCCATACGTTGAACGCCACCTCCACCCACGACACAAAGCGCAGCGAGGATGTTAGGGCCAGAATCAACGTCCTTTCCGAGATGCCCGAAGAATGGGAAAGGCACCTGACCCGATGGCGACAGTGCAACCGGACGAAAAAACCGGAGGTAAGCGGGTTGCCCGTGCCGGAGCCAAACATGGAGATGCTCCTTTACCAGACCCTTATCGGCGCATGGCCGCTTTCGGAGAAAGACACGTACGGCTTCAAGGAACGGCTCAAGGCATACATGGTCAAGGCAGCGCGGGAAGCCAGGGCTTCCACAAGCTGGCTCTCACCCGATTCAGCATACGAAAATAGCATAATCGCATTTATTGATTCTATTCTGGCGGACGATGGGGAGAATGAGTTTCTCAAGGACTTCCTGCAATTTCAGAGGCAGATTGCTTTCTATGGGGCCTTAAATGCCCTGGCCCAGGCACTGCTCAAGATAGCCTCGCCCGGGGTGCCCGACTTCTACCAGGGGACGGAGCTCTGGGACTTCAGCCTTGTTGACCCCGATAATCGGCGCCCGGTCAACTTCAGCAGAAGGATGAAGCTTCTGGATGAGCTCTCCCGGCAGGAGAATAAGGGACAGCTGGCATCGCTTAAGCAAATACTTGAATCATGGGAAGACGGCAGGGTCAAGCTTTACCTCACCTACAAGGCGCTAAACCTGCGCAAATCATGCCCGGATGTGTTCGAGGCTGGGCGATACGTCCCGCTTAAGGTCGCCGGCCAGAGACAGGAGCATGTCTGCGCCTTTGCCCGACTTAAAGGCGAGTCTTGGGTTCTGGCTGCTGTCCCGCGCTTCTTCACAAAGCTGTGCCTGCCCGGCGAGTTCCCGCTGGAGCAGCGGACCTGGGGAGATGACCGCCTGCTTCTGCCTGAGGGTGCTCCCCTGCGCTGGCTCAATGCCTTCAGCGGAGAAAAACTGATGTTGCCCCAAACAGGAAAAGAGATACCCGTTTCTGATATATTTAGAATATTCCCGGTGGCGCTCCTGAAAAACATTTAATGCGGAATACGCCAGAGGAGGTGGCAGATGCCATTCAAGACGTATTATTTGACCCCGGCGGACACGCTCAAACAGGGCCTCAGCAAAGATGAAACCCGCGCTGCCTTTGAGTCCAGGCAAGGGCTGCTCTGGGTGGACATCACGGATACCACCGAAGAGGACGGCATTTTCCTGGAGCAGACCTTCAAATTCCATCACCTCGCGGTTGAGGACTGCGTGAGCAAACAAATCCGCCCGCCCAAAATCGATGATTTTGGCGACTATCTCTTCATAGTGGCCCACGGCATCAACCACGCAGTAGAGTCGGATATCGTGGACACCGCGGAACTGGATATCTTCATCGGCCCCCACTTCGTGGTGAGCAACCATAATTTCCCCCTTTACAGCGTGGAATCGGTCAGGCGCCTGGTGGCGGACGATGGCCGCCCCATGAAGCGTGGAGCGGATTTCCTGGCCCATGCCCTCATCGACACCCTGGTGGACAACGTCCTGCCCACTATTGACAAGATGGATGAGACGGCGGATGAGATAGAAGAGGAGACCGTGCGCAGCCCTCAGCAGTCAACCATAGAAGACATCCTCAAGCTTAAGCGCTCCACTTTGAAGATACACCGCATCATGGCTCCCCAGCGAGAGGTGCTGAACCGCCTCAGCCGCAGCGAGTTCCCGCTGATAAAAGGTGAGGCCAGCATATTTTACCGGGACATCTACGACCACCTGGTCCGCATTGAAGACCTGAACCAGACCCTTCGCGACAGGGCTGATAACGCCCTGTCCACTTACCTCTCCTCTGTGGCCAACCGACAGAACGAGGTGATGAAGGTCCTGTCCACGGTAGCCACCATCTTTCTGCCCCTGGCACTCGTCGCTGGCATTTACGGCATGAACTTTGAAAACATGCCGGAGCTGAAGTGGCACTGGGGCTACTTCGCCGTGGTTGGTTTCATGGGAGCGGTCATTATCGCTGCCATATGGTGGTTCTGGGCAAGGAGCTGGATAACCTGGGGACGGCGGCGAATGGCGAGGGTCAGGCCTTTTGCCGTAGATAAAGGAAAGCTTAAGGGTTACCTGGACAATATCGCCAAACGGCACAGGGACAAGGCAAACCAGCAGGAGGCCGGCTGAAGCCCTGCCCGGCTACGCAGGGGCTTATTTGGACCTGGCGGCAGGCAGGTACATCTTCTCAACGTATTCCTTCATCATCCTGCGGGCGCAGAAAACGGGCACAATCGAGTGTATCACTTCCTTCACCCGGCCTATCCAGCCATGCGGAACGCCGCTCACATCGCGGGTGTAGTATAGCGGCACAATCTCTTCTTCCAACAGGCGGTAAATTGACTCGGCATCGGAATCATCCTCTTCCTCCGCGCTGGCCGCCACAAGCTCGCTGCCCACCGCCCAACCATTGTCGCCATTGTAGCCTTCATCCCACCACCCATCGCGGACGCTCAAATTGAGCACGCCGTTCAGCGCTGCCTTCATTCCGCTGGTGCCACACGCTTCCTGCAAACGACGGGGGATATTCAGCCAGACATCCATCCCCTGGGCCAGGTAATGGGCCATGTGCATATCATAATCCTCAATAAAGACTATCCGCCCCTGAAATTCGCGGTCGGTGGCCAGACTATACACCTGGTGCAAAAGGCGCTTGGAGGGAAAGTCGGCAGGGTGAGATTTCCCGGCGAACACAATCTGCACTGGATATAAATCGTTATTGACTATCCGCTTCAGACGTTCAATGTCTTTAAATATCAAGGCCGGCCGCTTATATTCGGCGAAGCGCCGGGTAAAGGCGATGGTCAGCACTTCAGGGTCGAGCAACGCCCCCATAGCCATCATTTGCCGCCACGGTACATCATCATCAACCCAGCGACTCCGCATGCGCTCGCGGATGACCGCCACCAGTTTACGCTTGAGCTGATGGTGAACTGCCCAGAGCTCGCCATCGGGGACATCGCGCAGGCGTTCCCATAGTCCGGCATCATCCTGCCCCTTCAGCCAGTCCTCGCCCAGATACTTATCAAAGAGGTGCTCCAACTCCGGAGCGACCCATGTAGGCACATGCACTCCGTTGGTCACATGCGATATCGGCACCTTATCTTCGCTAACATGCGGCCAGAGGTTATGCCACATCTTGCGCGTGACCTTCCCATGAAGCCGACTCACCGCGCAGCGCTGGTCGGCCATCCTCAAGGCAAGCGCCGTCATATTAAATGCCTCATCATCAGAGCCGTCCTGTCCCCCCAGCCGCAAGAACGTTTTCCGGTCAATGCCAAGGGAATCCCAATAACCCTCAAAATATTTTTCAACCAGCTCCGCGGGGAAAACATCATGGCCGGCCAGCACCGGAGTATGGGTGGTGAAAACCGTCGCCGAGCTTACCCTGGCGGCGGCCTCGGCAAAAGTAGCCCCCTGCGCCACCTCCTCGCGGATGCGCTCCAGCGTCATAAAGGCGGTATGCCCCTCGTTGGCATGCCAGACGATGGGGTTGATGCCCAGCGCCCGCAGCACGCGCACTCCACCAATGCCCAAGACTATCTCCTGCTGAATCCTCAGCTCGCGGTCAGAGATATAAAGGCGAGCCGAAAGCTGCTGGTACTGGCTGGGGTTTTCCTCAAGATTGGTATCCATAAGATAGATATTGGTGCGCCCCGCGCGCACCTGCCACACCCCTATGCCCACCTCAACGCCGCCTAACTGGACATGGGCCAGTGTGGGCTCGCCTTTTGTGGAAAGCACCTGCTTGATTGGCGCCTCCTCAAAATTAAGCTCCTGGTACAACTCCTCCTGGCAGACATCTTTATCCAGGCACAAACGCTGGTGGAAATACCCCTGAGGATACATAAAGCCGATGGTGGCCATCGGTAGGCCGAGGTCGCTTGCCTCCTTGCAGATATCTCCGGCCAGCACCCGCAGGCCGCCGGCATAGATAGGCAGGGAATTATGTATGGCATATTCCATGGAAAAATAGGCCACCGGGCGTTCCGTTAAGCCGGGATAATTGGCGCGGACCCAGTTATCGGAGCTTGCCAGTTCAGCATCGAACTTTGACATCATCGAGTCATACAAGGCGAGAAATTCGGGGTCGGCGGCGGCCGCTTCAAGCTTATCTGACCCTATCTCACGCAACTCCTTAATCGGGTTGTGGCCGCTTTTCCTCCACAGCGGATAATCCAGCGCGCGGAACAGCTTACGCACTTGTTCATGCCAGCTCCACCACAGATTTAGGCATAGCTCATCCAGCCTGACTATTCTCTCCGGAATCTTCTGGTTTGTCATTGATGCGTCCCCTCTTTCTCGCCCACGAAATATTACTTAGAATTATAGCCTGTTTTAACAAAATATTCATCGGTGCTGCCTTCAATATTTAAACATCCAGATACATTACCAATTTCCTGGCTATTGACAACCACACAAATACTTGCTAGAGTAAACTCCTAAAAACACCAGCTATATCCAGAATATCTGTGCGCCGAGGAGGTAAAAAGTGGTCAGTAATGACGACGAAACACCAGAGGTGAACAGGTCGGCGGAACTTCCCAAGATACTTACTAAACCACTTCCCGAAATCCTGGACGAGATGGAGTCAAACATCAAAGCCGCCGCCGAGGCAGCCCGCCGGGCTGAAGAAGCGGCCAGGGCAGCCAGGAGCGCCGCCGGGGCGGCAACCAAGGCATCAAACGAAGCGGAGAAAAGGGCCGAAGAGGCGCGCGAAGCGGGTGAAAAAGCCGCGGAGAGCGCCACGCGTTCTGCGGCGGAGGCGGCGGCAAAGGCCGAGGAAACCGCTAACGCAGCCAGAAAAGCAGCCGAAGAGGCCGCAAGAAAAGCTGAGGAGGCGGATAAGGGGGCCAGGGAGGCGGCCGAAGCGTTCAAAAAGGCGGCTGATGAAGCCAGCGCAAAAGCCGAAGAAGCTGCGGAAGCGGCAATGAAAGCATCCCAGGAAGCGGCTGCGGAGGCGGCCAGGGAAGCTGAGGAGGCGGTCAATGCCGCCAAAGACGCAGCCGAGGCAGCCAGAAGGGTTTCCGAAGATGCCGCCAGGAGTGCCGAGGCGGCAAGCATCACGGCAAGGGAAGCAGCCGAGGCTGCGACTCAATCGGCTGAGGAGGCAGCACGCCGGGCTGAAGAGGCAGCCCTGAGAGCGGAGGATACGGCTAAAGGCGCCAAATACGCTGCCGAAGAGGCCACCAGCCGGGCCGAGGAAGTGGACCTGGCAGCCAGGGAAGCAGCCCTCGCCGCCACCCGTGCTGCCGAAGAAGCTGCCGCCTGGGCCGAGGCACTGGCTGTGGCAGCCAAAGAAGCGGTAGAGCAAGCCATCATCGCGGCGAACGCGGCTGGCAAACAGGCCGATGAAAGCACCAAAGCGGCCCAAACAGCCTGCTCCGAACTGTCCAAGCACTTAGCCGCAGAAACAGTAAAGAACGCCGATGAAGCAGGCAGAAAGGCAAAAAAGGCGGCAGCAGCCGCTTTCCGCACGGCGGAGGAAGCTGCGCGGAAGGCTGAGGCGGCGAATATAGCCGGGGACGAAGCTATTGAGGCAGCGGCCAAAATCTCCGGGGCGATTGCGCAGAGGGCTGACGACGCCGGCAACGGCGCTAAAGAAGCCGCGGACAGGGGCTTTAAAGCGGCGGACAAAACCCGCCAGAAGGCTGAGCTGGCCGACACAGCCGGCGATGAAGCCACTGCGGCTGCATCCCAGGCTATGCGCCAGATGATAAGCCGGGCGGAAGAGCTGGCTAACATGGCTAAGGGGGCTGCCGAAGCCGCCTCCATAGTCACCAGAGAGGAAGTAGTTGCCAGGGTTGACGAAGCCAAAGAGGTGGCCGGGGAAGCGGCAAAAAAGGCCGCGGAGGTGGACAAGGTGGTCAAAGAGACGGCCACCATAGTTGCCAAAGAAGGAGAGGAGTCAGCCGCCCGAGCCGAGGTGACGGCCGTTGGAGCCAGAGAAGCGGTTGAGCAGGCGATTAAAGAGGCGATTGCCGCAGGCAAGGAGGCTGATGAGGTTGTAGAAGCAGCTAAGGCGGCAGCAGCCAGAGCGGCAGCCCAGCCGAGCGTTGAGGCAGCCAGCGAAGCCGAGGAATTGGGCAGGAAGGCCAAGAAAGCCGTGGCCGCCGCCATGCAGATAGCCGAAGAGACCAGGCGCAAAGCCGAGGCAGCGGCAAAAGCCGGGGATGAGGCTAAAGCCGCGGCGGCCAGAGCCTCAGGGGAGATTGCGGATAGGGTTAATCAGGCAAGCAGAGAAGCCAGAGAGGCAGTAGCCGCCGGCCTTGACATAGCCGACAGGATTCGCAAAAAAGCCGAGCTGGCCGATATAGCCTCGGACGAGGCCATCGCGGCCGCCGCCCAGGCGCTGCAGCAACTGGTAAGCAGGATGGAGGAACTGGCCAGGCTGGCCAAGGATGCCGCTGACACAGCAATAAAAGTAGCAGAAGCAGCCAGGGAAGCCGCCGAAGCTGCCGCCAGGGCCAGCGGGGACAGGGCCGTTGCCAAGGTTGAAGAGGCTAAAAGAGCGGCAGAGGAAGCGGTGAGGAAAGTGGAAGGAATCGCTCAAGAAGCCAGGAGCGCCGCCGAGGAAGCCGGGCGAAGGGTTGCAGATGTTGATTTGACCGCCAGAGAAGCAGCCGCCACTGCCAGCAAAGCCGCTAAAGAAGCAGTTGCGCTATTTGAAGGGGCCCTCCCCAAAGCCCTGGTGAGGAAGGTGATTTCTTCCTGGGAATTCCTGGCGTTTCTGGTGATTGTCATGCTCGCATCCATCTTTGGCGCCATTGCCATCAGTCTGGGATTGAGCCTGCTGGGCCGGTAACAGATGCACTCAAGCCGTTGATTTTGCTGGCAGATGAGAGCCGCCGGATGTCTGTGCCCCAGAGCCGCTATGGCGATGCTGCTCTTTACTTCAAACTGAAGAGATAAGCGGCAATATCACTGATTTGCTGTGGAGTAAGTTTATCCTTATAAGCCGGCATTGTAGAGCCGGGAAGAACTGACTTCGGGTCGGTGATGAAGGAATCCAGGAAGTTGACCGAGCGGCGGCTGCCGACCGCAGAGAGGTCAGGGCCGAGCGTCCCGCCCTTGCCATTTATCGCATGGCAAGCGGAGCAATTATCCTCAAAGAGTTTAGGCGCCTCCGCACTGTAGCTTACCGGCGCCCCCAACGTATCCAGATAAGCAACGAGCGACTGCAATTCCTCTTGAGTGAATTGCAGTTTGGGATGCAATGTACTCGGCACCATAGCATGAGGATTTTGCAGATAGGCGGCAAGCTGGTCCGGACTCAGCTCGCTACCAACGCTGGTAAGGTCAGGGCCAATGCTGCCACCCACCCCGTTTATGCTGTGGCAATAGGAGCAATTTATTTCACTATAGACCTCACGGCCCGTCTGGACCAGAGCGCTTTCCTCGCCCGCTGGGCGGGCGGGAGCCGACATTACCCCCCCCACCACCAGGGCAATAAACGCAGCCACCGCTACTGCGCCAATGCCAACTGCTCTCCCCCTCTCCGACCAGCGCCGCCCCATGCCGCGGCTCAGGAATGGAACCAGGGCGAATATCAACAATGCCACCACCGGTATAACGAACGCCGCCACCGGCTCCAGCC
>CAYWUK010000003.1:7246-20597 GCA_964461475.1 uncultured Dehalococcoidaceae bacterium | reverse complement strand
GCGCAGGTTTATCCGGGCTTCTTCCGGACTGGTTCTCTTCACGGTCAGCTTGCCCTTCTTAGTGATATCAGCTACCTCCTCCCCCTGAGCTTATCTTATAGGGCACCTCTCCTGTTTACAATAGCCCTTTGGTCATAGGAAATTAGCATGGTAAATTCAAAAGCCCCGCAGTAATAGCCTATTCAGTTGGGCGTGGTAGGACAATAACACCTCCGCCCAATTCTGATAGGGGTAAACCTCCACTTGCAGGGTGCTTTCATCTGTTTGTATATTATGTTAAAATACTTGATTGGGCAGAGATTCGGCGATGAAAGCAGCTTAAATCAGTGGGCTGCCCAATTATTTAGAGCTGAGGAGGCGTGGTGAAAGAGGCAATCAACAACTTTTTAAATTATCTAAAGGTGGAGAAGGGTTTCTCCGGAAACACTACCGCAGCCTACCAGAATGACCTGCATCAATTGGCCGAGTTCGCCGGGGAGGAGGCGGCCAGGCAAGGGGTAGCGCCTTCTTGGGCCAATTTTACCCGGCAGTGGCTGATGAGCTACTTGCTCAACCTCAAGGAGAGGAACTACGCGGCCGCCACGGTTGCCCGCAAGGTGGCCGCGGCAAGGTCTTTCTTCGCTTTTCTGCTGTCCGAGGGCGCTATAAAGGCTGACCCTACGGAGAACATGAGTTCGCCCAGCGTGGGGAAGGCGTTGCCCAAGCCCATATCAATCAGCCAGGTGCGCAGCCTGCTGGAGCAGCCGGCAAAGCTGCCCAGTGCGGAGGCGAAGAGGGATAAGGCCATGCTTGAGCTGTTATATGCCAGTGGCATGAGGATAAGCGAGTTGACATCCCTGAACCTGGGCGATGTGGATGTGGAAGGCGGCTATGTGCGCTGCTTCGGCAAAGGGCATAAGGAGCGCATTATCCCCATCTACGAGCAGGCCGCCAGGTCGGTGAAGGAGTATACTGAAGAAATCCGGCCTAAACTTGTCCGCAGGAAAGGTGAACAGGCCCTGTTCCTTAATCCTCGCGGTGACAGGCTGACCAGGCAGGGCTTCTGGCAAAAGCTAAAGGAGTATGCCAAGTCGGCTAACCTGGATGCCCAGATTAGCCCGCACACGCTGCGGCATAGCTTTGCTACGCATATGCTGAGCGGCGGCGCCGACCTCAGGGCAGTCCAGGAGTTGCTGGGGCATGCCAATATATCTACGACGCAGGTCTATACTCATCTGACCACGGAGCATATTCGGCGCAGTTACACTAAGGCGCACCCTCGGGCTAATGAGTGAGGATTTATTTGGAAGGATGGGGACAGCGGAGTTGGCGTTGATAAGATTCATAAAGTGTTCAGGATTGGAGGTAGTGCTATATGCCAGGTAAAGCGCGGCAGTCCAAAGGGAAGCACGCCCCGCGAAGTAAAAAAGCCAGAGCCAAGCTGCGTTCTGCAGCTATGCCTTTAGAGCAGTCGGCGGTTGCTCAGGTGGCTGATAAGGCTACCCCAGCCAGCATTCCTGTTGTTCGGGAAAAGGCGGCGGCCTTGCCGAAAACTGCCAGGGCTCCTCAGTACCCTTACATCGTCGCTGAATTGAGGAGAATCGGCATGCTGGCCGGGATAATACTGGCTATACTCATTGTGCTGGCCCTGACTTTACACTAACCCCGTCCTGTGGTCATCATGGATTTTGAAGCGGAAAGAGCTAAGCTGGTTAAATCCCTGAGGAATGAGATTAAAGACGAGCGGGTATTGGTCGCCATGGCTCGCGTGCCCCGGGAACGCTTCGTCCCGCCGCAAAGCAGGCACCTGGCCTACGAAGATAGCCCCTTGCCCATAGGCCTGGGGCAGACGATTTCGCAGCCGTTCATCATCGCCCTCATGACTGAAGCGCTGGGTCTTGGCAGCGATGAGAAGGTGCTGGAGATAGGCACCGGCAGCGGCTATCAGACGGCCATCCTTGCCGAGTTAGCCAGAAAGGTGGATTCGGTGGAGCGTCTTTCCTCCCTGTCCGAGGCAGCCAGGGAGGTGCTGGATGAGCTTGGCTACACCAATATTGAGCTACATCTCGCCGGGGAGGACATCGGCTGGCCGCAGGGAGCGCCCTATGAAGCTATCATGGTTACCGCCGGCGCGCCGAGCGTGCTGGATGAACTTTTAGCCCAGCTGACCATCGGGGGGCGGTTGGTGATACCGGTGGGCTCACGCTATTTGCAGGAACTCTACAAGGTCACCAGGGGTAGGGACAAGGATGTGGTGCAGGACCTGGGCGGCTGCCGTTTTGTGCCGCTAATCGGCAAGGGCGGCTGGGAAAACGAATAACTGGCGCTGATTTAGACTATTTTAATGAGATATAAATGGTGGGTTATCGTAGCCGTTGGCCTGCTTGGCGTTGGCCTGGCATCGGGCCTGGCCACCCCTGCGGGCATCGCCGGCCTGCTTGCCGGCAACATCGCCGCCCTGAAAGAGCTTGGCGCTAACCTGGTGCCGTTTAAGGTATCCACGGCGTTATTCATCTTCCGCAACAACGTCATCGCCCTGCTGTTTAGCTTCGTTTTAAGCCCTATCCTGTGCCTGGTGCCCATCCTGGCGTTGACGGTAAACGGCTGGCTCATTTCCTTCGTCGGCGTCATGGTGGTTCAGGAGAAATCGCTCGGCGTTCTGCTCAGCGGCCTTTTGCCTCACGGCGTCTTTGAGCTCCCGGCGGTAATCATGGGCGAGGCCGCCGCCCTCAGCTTCGGGGCCATGACATTGATATTACTGCTCCGGCGGGATAGCCGTGACATGCTGCTGTCGTTCGTCACCCAGGACGGAGCACATCTCCTGCTGTCAATCGCCCTGCTTTTCCTGGTCGGCCCTTTCTACGCCGTAATCATACTGGCTTTGATGAAGGAGCAGACCAAAGCTCTTCTTATCCCCAATCTCAAGCAAAATTTGAAATATCTCGTCATAGCCTGTGCCCTGCTTTTACCGGCAGCTGTCCTTGAGACATATGTTACGCCCCGCCTGCTCGGGTTGGGGTAGGCCGGTTTTTGCTAGTGAGGTGCAAATTACGCTAAAATGAAACTGTCAGGCTATTTTAAGAGATTAAAATATGGCTGAAAAAAGAGCGGTGAGCGGCGGGGAAAAAATAGTCAGGACTGCATGCAGCAGCCACTGTGGCGGGGCATGTCTGCTCAAGGTTTACCTCAGGGATGGCGTCATCGCCAGGATAGAGACCGACGATGGTGAAGAGCCCCAGTTACGGGCCTGCCTGAGGTGTCGCGCCTACCGCCAGCGGGTGTACGACCCCGACCGCCTTAAATTCCCCATGAAACGGGTCGGGGAGCGGGGCGAGGGCAAATTCGTGCGCATCTCCTGGGATGAAGCCCTGGATGCAACGGTAGCTGAGCTGAACCGGGTTAGGGGCGCTTATGGGCCGGCAGCCGTCCTTTTCCTCACCGGCGGTGGCGACACGATGAATCTGCACTCCAGCGCCCTCGTCCAGGAGCTGCTGCAAATGACCGGCGGCTGCACCAAGCGCTGGGGCAACCACTCCTTTGAAGGGGCTTTATTCTCGTCTCTGGCCACATATGGCACGCTCAACTCGGTCAGCGATGCCGCCGATTTTGTCAATTCGCGCCTGATAATACTGTGGGGGATGGACCCGGCCAATAACATCCTTACCACCAATACCACCTGGTATCTGCTCCAGGCCAGGGAAGCCGGCGCCAGGGTTGTCTCGGTCAATCCGCGCTATTCCAACTCCACAGCCGCCCTGGCCAGCCAGTGGATACCCATCATACCCGGCACCGATGCTGCTATGCTGATAGCGATGGCTTACGTCATCATCAGCGAGGGGCTTCAAGACCAGGCTTTCATCGATGCCTACACCGTGGGCTTCGCCCAGTTCAGGGACTACGTTCTGGGAACGGAGGATGGTATTGCCAAGACGCCCTCGTGGGCGGAAGGCATCACGGGAGTATCAGCGGACGTGATTGCCAGCCTGGCGCGCGAATACGCCACCGCTAAGCCGGCGGCGCTGGTTGCCAGCATTGGCCCGGGGCGCACTGCCTATGGGGAGCAATATCACCGCGCCACCGAGGTTCTCTCCGCGATAACGGGAAATACAGGAGTTCCTGGCGGCTGCTCTGGCAGGTTCCACTCCGGCGACCTCAAGTATGGGGGTTTTGATTACAGGCTGGCCGAGTTCCCTCCGAGACAGGACAACCCAGTTGAGTTTGGGGTTCCCGCCCGCAGGGATGGCTTGCCCACCTATCCCGGCAGCGATAGCGCCGCCAGGATACACGTCTCCGAGGTGGCTGATGCTATCCTCAAGGGCAGGGAGGGGGGCTTCCCGGCCGATATCAAGATGCTGATGGTGGCACAGACCAACCCGGTGAACCAGTTCGCCAATACCAATAAGATGGTCGAGGCGCTCAAAAAGCTGGAGTTCATCGTCGTTGAGGAGCAGGTGATGTCGGCCACCGCCAGGTATGCCGACATCCTGCTGCCCACCTCTACCTGCATGGAAAGGAATGATATCTGTGTGGGCGGAGCGCCAATGAGCTATTGCTATGTGAACAAGGTGATTGAGCCGCTTTATGAGTCCAGGTCTCCGCTTGAGATAGCAGCGGCCCTGGCCAAGCGACTGGGTGTATCGATTTACGACGATAAAACGGAAGAGGACTGGCTCAGGGCGATGCTGAAGGGGAGCCTTGTTGAAGACTACGATAGTGCCAGGAGCAAGGGCGCTTACCGGATTGAGCTTCCTGAGCCGAGGGTTGCCTTCAGAAAGCAGATTGAAGACCCGCAAAATAATCCCTTTCCCACGCCTTCGGGGAAGATAGAGATTTATTCGCAGAGGCTGGCCGACATGGGCAATCCGGATATCCCGCCAATCCCGAAGTATATTGAGACGTGGGAAAGCCGCAACGACCCGCTTGCTGCCAGGTATCCGCTGCAGCTCCTGACCGTCCATTCCAAGCGGAGGGCGCATAGCCAGTTTGACCGCGTTCCCTGGCTCAGGGAGTTACTGCACCAGGCGTTGACCATCAACCCCTCCGATGCCCTGGCAAGGGGCATAAGCGAAGGGGATGAGGTGCGGGTTTTCAACGATAGGGGAGAGGTGATTGTTCCCGCCGCGCTGACCGAGCGCATCATGCCCGGCGTGGTGGAACTGCCCCAGGGGGCGTGGTACAGCCCCGACGCTAAAGGAGTGGACCGGGGCGGGTGTGCTAATGTCTTGACCAGGGATAAACGCTCTCCGGGTGGGGCCGCCTGTTACCACACCTGCCTGGTAGAGGTGCAAAAGGCATAGGTGTCTGATATGCAGATGGGATTTTATTTCGACCAGACGCGCTGCACCGGGTGCTTTACCTGTATTGTCGCCTGTAAAGACTGGAACGATGTTCCCGCCGGCCCGGCGAGCTGGCGCAGGGTGAAGACGATGGAGAAGGGGAAATACCCGGACCTGTTCGTCTCCTTTCTTTCCACCGCCTGCCACCACTGCGCCGAGCCTGCCTGCGCCACTGTCTGCCCGGTCGATGCCATAGCCAAGCGGGAGCAGGATGGGGTGGTGGTTGTTGACGGCGAGGCGTGTCTGGGCAAGGACGCCTGTGGGCTGTGCCTGGAGGCGTGTCCTTATGATGCTCCCCAGTTCGGCGCGGAGGAGAATGCTAGGATGCAGAAGTGCGATTTCTGCCTCGGCCGGCTGGCGGATGGTAGAAAACCTGCCTGTGTTGGCTCCTGCCCGACGCGGGCGCTGGACTCCGGGCCGCTGGAAGAGCTGCGGGCGAAGTACGGTGATGTCAGGGAGGCGGAGGGGCACGTTTATTCCGGTGAGCTCAACCCCTCAACCATCTTCAAGCCCAAGAAAGACGAACTGGGGCTTACCATTCAGAAGATAGAGACCGCACCACGTTATCCATAACTTAATGGCTGGTGGCAGGGAAGATGTGAGCGTGGCAACAGATGTCCCTGGTTGTAGCTACTTGCCGTATGTATCCGCGTATAGGTATAATGATGACGAGTAATTATAGAGAGCGGGTGAACGGATGAAACAATACGGACTGGAGAATATTCGCAACATGATCTTGCTGTCGCACTCTGGCGCAGGCAAGACATCGCTATCTGAGGCAATTTTGTTCGACGCCAAGGCAATCAGCCGCCTGGGCAAGGTTGATGATGGCTCCACGACATCGGACTACGACCCTGACGAGATAAAGCGCAAGATAAGCATAAGTCTGTCCCTACTGCCCTGCGAGTGGCGGGACAATAAGCTAAACGTCATAGACAGCCCCGGTTATTCCGACTTTGTGGGCGAGGTTAAAGCGGCGCTGCGTGTTAGCGAGTCGGCTGTTATTCTGCTGGACGTCACTGCGGGTGTTGAGGTGGGGACTGAGCAGGTCTGGGGCTACACTGCCGAGGCCAACTTGCCTCGCCTTATCTTCGTTAATAAGATGGACCGTGAGAATGCCGACTTCTTCCGCGCTGTGGCGGAAGTCCAGGCAAAGTTCGGCCCCAGGTGTCTGCCGCTGCAATTGCCCATAGGTGCCCATACCAGCTTTAAAGGAATCGTTGACCTGTTGACTATGAAGGGCTATGAGGGCACCGACGGCAAAGAAGCCGAGATACCGTCGTCGCTGCAGGCCCAGGCCAGTTCCACTCGGGAGAAGCTTGTGGAGGCGATAGCCGAGGTTGATGATAGCCTTATTGAGAAATATCTTGGTGGTGAGGAGCTCAGCCTGGATGAGCTCAGGGCAAACCTGCGCAAGGCCGTGTTGGGTGGGAGCGTCGTCCCGATATTGACCGGCTCGGCGCTGCAGAATATGGGGATTGACCGCCTTTTGGACGCCATTTGCGATTATCTGCCCTCGCCCGCGGAGCGGAAGGTTGTTGTTGATGACGGCTCAATTGAGCCGAGCCAGGATGGGCCATTGGCCGCCCTGGTATTCAAGACCAGCGCCGACCCATACGTCGGCAAGCTTACCTATTTCCGAATTTATAGCGGCGGGATGGAGAGCAACTCTCAGGTGTGGAATGTCACCAAAAGCGCTGCGGAACGCCTGGGGCAGCTGTTCATTATGAGGGGCAAATCCCAGGAGCCGGTGCCCAAGGTCGGGGCGGGAGATATAGGCGTGGTGGCTAAACTGAATGTGACCAGCACCGGTGATACGCTGGGAAGTCAGGACAGGCCGGTGAAAATCCCCCCCATTCAATTCCCCAAGCCCATCTTCAGCAAGGCGGTGTTCCCCAAGACCAAGGCGGATGTTGACAAGATGGGGGCGGCATTAACCCGCTTGATGGAGGAGGACCCCACGCTTAAGATGCACCGTGAAGCTGATACAGTAGAGATGATTCTATCCGGGATTGGCGAGACGCAGATTGATGTGGCGGCGGACAAATTGTCGCGCAAATTTGGCGTCGGCGTGGAGCTGGAAGTCCCTAAAGTCCCCTACAAAGAGACCATAACCGCCTCCGCCAATGCCGAATATAAGCACAGGAAGCAAAGTGGCGGGCATGGCCAGTACGGGCATGTCCTCTTGGAGCTGGAACCATTGCCTCGCGGCAGTGGCAACGAGTTTGCGGAAAGAATAGTCGGTGGCGCTATCCCCAAGAACTACATCCCGGCGGTGGAAAAGGGGGTTAACGAGGCATTTCAGGAGGGCGTGCTGGCCCACTACCCGGTGGTGGATGTTAAGGCGACGGCATATGACGGGAGCTTTCACCCCGTGGATTCCTCGGAGATCTGCTTCAAGATTGCCGGGGCGCAGGCGCTGAAGAAGGGGATGGCCGAGGCCCACCCAGTCCTGCTGGAGCCGATAATGAACGTGAAGATAACCGTGCCTAACGACCTCACCGGCGATATCATCGGCGACCTTAATACAAAGCGGGCGCGGGTGCAGGGGATGAATCCGCAGGGGGATGTCAACGTTATTGAGGCCCAGGTGCCTCTGTCTGAGATTCAGCGCTATGCTATTGACCTCAAGTCAATGACGCAGGGCAGGGGCAGCTATACCATGGAGCTCAGCCATTACGAAGAGGTTCCGGCCAACGTTGCACAGAGGATTATTGCCGCCAGGGAAGCGGAAAAGGCGGAAAAGGCCTAGCCCCGGCGTGGCTTTCCTTATGTTGACCTTATTTCCTGCCTCATGAACAGCAGATAGCTGATGGCGAAGCAGAGAAGGCTCAGGCTTGCCAGGCTGGTGAGGTGGGGCCAGATGACGATAAGGCTCTGGCTGAGGCTGAGGGGATTAGCAAGCATGTACTGGGCTTGTCCTGAAGCTAGTGCGCTGACCAGCCCCATGCTGGTTTCCAGCAGCACCGGATGCAGCAATACGGTTGTCGCTTCCCCGAATAAGGTGTTGGGCGAAAAGCGCAGTAGGGTTTGTTGCACCGCCGCATTGTGAATTATCGCGGCATTTGTGCCGTCGGCTGTCGGCGCGACGGCGTTGGCTATTGCTGGCGCAATCATCAGTATGAAGAAGCTGAAGAACAGCCACAGTGCTATGGAGAACAGAAGGGAAGCGGCTATCCTGCGGAACAGGATGGAGAACAGTATAGCCAATCCCATCCAGAAAGCCCCATATATAATGGTGTAAATAAGGTAAATAAAGAGCCTGATTATTTCTTCGGGGACGGGCGGCACGCCAATCATGGCCAGGCCATAGCCGCCTACCAGCAGCAGTGTGGTTGCCACCATGATGGAGAGGGTGGCTATGCCGGCGAGGAATTTGCCGTTGATTACGCTGTCCCTGAATAGGGGTTGCGATAGAATGCGACTCAGCGTGCCGTTGTTGCGCTCGTTATTTATAGCATCAAAGCCGAGGGCTATTCCGATGAGGGGGACGAAGAACAGGGCGATGAAGCTGGTGAGCGGTGGAATCACGCCCGAGGATACGGTAAATAGCCTGAGGAAAACAAAACCACTGGCGCTGGCGTTCGGATCGCGGATTCCTTGATTTACGGCATAAAGCGCCGCCGCGCTGGCCAGTACTACCAGAAAGAACAGCACAAGCACTCTGATGCTGGTAAAATAGTCGGCCAACTCTTTGCGCAAGATAGCTATCATAGTATCCTCTATTCCTCGTGGAAATACTTCATATATATTTCATCCAGGGAAAACTCGTGGACCTTCATCTGAACCAGAGGGGTATCGCTCTGCACCACGGCTTTGGCTATTTCAGAGCGCAGGTCAGTATCGGTGCTCACCCTGAGCAGATTGCCATTTATATCTACACCAAGGACTCCCTTGATGCCCTTTATAATATCGGCAAGCTGGGGGTTTGACTTGGCGATTTCAATCTCCGTTACGTAGCGTCCCCCGGTAAGGGCGTCTCTGCCGAGCTTGTCTATGGAGCCTTCAATTACCACCTTGCCCTTGGATAATATGCCCACGCTGTGGCATACCCTCTGCACCTGATACAACTGGTGCGAAGACAGGATGGTGGTGGTTCCCTGTTTGGGCAGGCCTGCTATCAGGTCGAGGAGCTGGTTAATCCCTTCGGGGTCGAGGCCTGAGGTGGGCTCATCGAGGAAGACTACCTTCGGCTTCTTAACGAGGACATCGGCTATCCCGAGCCGCTGCTTCATGCCGCGGGAGTACTTGCCTACCGTCAGCTCTTCCACCTTGTCCAGCTTCACCTGCTTGAGCAAATCGGTGATGAGCTTGTCAGCCTCGTCGCGGCTGATGTTGTTCAGGTCAGCGATGAAGTGCAGGTTTTCTCTTGCCGTGAGGGTCTCATAGAAGCCTATCTTCTCAGGGAGATAGCCTACCAGGCGTTTGACATGGAGAGGGTCGCGCGTGGAGTTGAAGTCGCACACCTTGGCAGTGCCGGACGTCGGCTCTGTCAGCCCGAGCAGCATGAGGATAGTGGTGGTTTTTCCGGCGCCATTCGGCCCGAGCAAGCCGAAGACTTCACCGTCTTTGACGTGCAGATTGAGATGGTCAACTACGGTGACCCCGTCATACTTTTTGGTCAGGTCCTGTGTTTCTACGGCAAATTTTTCAGCCATTTGCTATCGCCTGCTGAAGCGCATAAAGATTAGGACAAGGCCAGCCACAATTAGCAGTATAATTGCCACGCCGACCCATCCCCATATTGTGGGCGTCTCTGCGGTGACCCTGATTTCAACATCCTGGGCGGAAGTCTGCGCCGCTTTGGCGGAGATAGTAATCACATAGTCCCCGGCTATGGTCTTGTCAGGCGGTTTGATATTTACATCTACGGTCTGGCTGGACATGGGCTCTATCTTCTCTACCTTTTCCGGCGAGAAGGTCACCAGCCAGCCTTCGGGGCTGGTTGCCGAGAAGTTTACGTTCTCCACGGGGGCTGTGCTCAGGCTGTTTAGCTTCATGGAGAAGATGTTATCCTTGCCGGTCTTGGCGTTGGTGTTATATTGCTGGTTGACCGGAGCCAGGGCAAGATAGTACTTGGCGGTTATCACGGCAGTGAGCTGCACGGTGGTCTTAAGCTGCCCGTCCTTGGAGGTTGCGGTAAGCTCTATGGGGTATTCTCCAACATCGGGGAGGGGCCAGAAAGGCGCCGTGGCATGAACCAGTATCTTGTCGCCGTAAGCCAGGCTCGGCGTAAGCTGGATGGCCGATAGCTTCTGGTCCTTCTGGTACTGCGGGGTCATATATACATCCCAGCCCTGGGGTGCGGTTAAGCTCAGTAAAAATTCGCGGGGTTCAAATCGGGCTTCAGAGGTATATCTGAATTCCACCTCAAACGAGAAGGTGCTGCCGGCAACGGCTTCCATTCGGGGGTAAGTGGCAGATATATCAATCGCGTCGGGCACCGTCTCCGCCGTTTCGGTCTGAGCCATGGCGATGCCCGGCAGGGCGAAGGTTGCCAGGCTCATTAGTATTAATAGGTAACAACAGACTAACCTTACAGTTTTCATCGTTTCTCTACCTCACCAAGTCTTTTATTTGTGATGGAAACCAGCTGAAATGCAACAGCCTATATTATAATTTAAATTTTACTGCAGCGTCAAATTCGCGTAATACTTTGTACTACTATATGTTATATGCTGCCATTAGTTCACAATTCTCTCAGCCCTTAACTTCGGGCTGCGTTTTTCCTATGCAGCCGAGAGTTCCCTGACCTTATTAGTGAAGGCGGGCAGAACCTTCTTCCAGTCTCCCACCACGCCAAAGCGGGCTTCCCTGAAGATGTTTGCCTCAGGGTCCTTGTTTATGGCGATGATGTTCTTAGCGCCGGAGCAGCCGCTCATGTGCTGGCTGGAGCCGGAAACGGCGATGGCGATGTAGACCTGCGGAGCAACAATTTTGCCGGTGAGGCCGACCTGCAGCGTCTCCGCTACCCAGCCGTTATCGCAGGGAGGACGGCTGGCGCCTACTGCTCCCTTCAGCAGCTTGGCCAGTTCCTCCAGTTGCTTGAAGCCTTCCGCTCCGCCGATGCCTCTGCCGCCGGTTACCACTACCTCGGCATCTTCCAGTTTTATCCCCTCCCCCTCCTCTACCACTTTATCCAGCACCTTGCTTCTTATTGCGGAGGGGTCTAATCCAGCTTCAACTTTAATGATTTCTCCCTTTCTTACGGCGTCTGGCGCCAGGGGGGACATGGCTTTGGTCCTGATTGTGACTATCTGGGGGTTGTTGTTGCTGCTGAATACCGCCTGCGCATTTCCCCCGTAAACGGGCTTGGTCCGCAGCAGCCTCTTTGCATTTTGGTCTATAGCCAGCTCCACGCAGTCCAGGGTGGCATCGGTATGCAGGCGGAAGGCCAGCCTTGGCGCCAGGTCGCGGCCGGCATTGGTATGGCCAATGATGATGATCTGGGGCATGGCCTGCCCGGCCACTTTTTCCAGCGCTGCTACATATGAGTCTGTCTCGTAGTCCTTCAGAAGAGGGTCGTCAACGACATATGCCTTGTCGGCGCCGGAGGCGATAGCTTCCTGAGCATTGCTGCTTACGCCGCTGCCGACTACGACCGCGTATAATTCTTCTCCCAGGGCATCTGCGAGATTTCTGCCGGCGCCGAGCCCTTCGCTGGCGATTGAGGCGAGCCTTCCCTCGGCGACCTCGCAGAATACCATAACGCCTCTGTGTTCAGCCATGATTTATCTCCTTATTATAGTTTGAGAATGTTAAAAACCTGTTAAGAATAGTTAAAGTATCTTGGCTTCTCTGAGCCTTTGCGCGAGCTTGGCGGCAGCTTCTTCCGGCGTATCTCCCGCCACGATCTCGCACTTTCCTTCGCGGACCGGCTGGAACAGTTTGAGCATTTTGGCCTGTCGGCCTGCTTCGCCGACCTGGGAGGTCTCAACTCCGATGTCAGCCGGCCCCCAGATGACGGGCTCCGTCTTTTTGGCCGCCATAATCCCCTTTATGGTCGGGTAGCGCGGTTCGCCTAACTCGTTGCTTATGGTCATCACCGCCGGCAGGGAGATCTCAACCACCTCGTAGCCGTCGGCGGTCACACGTTCCACCTTCGCCTTGCCGTCAGCGACCTCTATTTTCTTGACCAGGGTAGCAATGGGCAACCCCAGTATCTCGGCTATGCCCGAGCCTACCTGCCCGGCATTGGTATCGGAGGCCTCCCTGCCGCAGAGGATGAGGTCATATTCCCCCACCTTCTTTATAGCCATGGCCAGGGCATTGGCCGTAGCCCAGCTATCCCCATCGGCGAAGGCTTTATCTTCGAGGAGGATAAGCTCATCAGCCCCCATGGACAGCGGCTTTTTCACTACCTCACGCAGCAGGTTGATGCCCAGGCTTATCGCCGTTATCTTGCCGCCCTTGGCATCTTTGAGCTTCAGGGCTGCTTCCACCGCGTATTCGCCGTATGGGTCAATCACCGGCGGCACGCCGGGCAGTTCCGCCTTATTGACGGCGGCGTTAATCTTAAAACTCGCTGGCGGCGCTTCCGGGTCAATCACCTGTTTTACGCACACAATAATATTCATTAAGCTTGTTCCTCCTTTTGAATGATGGTTTGCGCTCCTCAGCCGAAGGAAACCACCTGCATTCTAGCATCGTGCCGTTTTTTGTGTCAATTTCAGGCTCACCACTCGCGCTATGCCGCCGAGGTCTGAAGCGATTTCGACCTGAGCCAAGGGGAACAGGCGGCGCAGGGAAGAGGATACCGGCTTCGCCTGCCCCCGGCCGACTTCCAGGAGAAGGCAGCCATCAGGCCGGAGTCTGCTGCCAATACCTTTACATAAAGTATAAATCTTCTCCAGCCCGCCCCGCCCCCCATCGAGCGCAAGCCGCGGCTCAAAGCCAAGCGCTCCGGCACTGGCCTCCGCTTCCCTGACGTAGGGCATATTGGCTACTATGACGTAAACCGGCTCGGGCAGGGGCTCAAGCATATCACCCTGAAGGAGGTGTATCCTGTCTTCCACCCCGTGCCTGCGGCAGTTGAG
>CAYWUK010000003.1:0-7236 GCA_964461475.1 uncultured Dehalococcoidaceae bacterium | reverse complement strand
CCGGGCGATTTCCAGGGCGGCGGCCGATATGTCCGTGGCATAAATCGCAGCGCCGGGCAGGTTGATTGCCAGGCTGATGGCGATGGCGCCGCAGCCGGTGCCTATATCGGCGATAGTGGCAGTGCCCACTTCTCGCGCCAGCGTTAGTGCCTTTTCCACCAGCAGCTCGCTTTCGGGGCGGGGGATGAGGACGCTGCGGTCAACGCAGAAATCAAGTCCGTAGAACTCGCGGTGTCCGGTTATGTAGGCTGAAGGCTCTCCGCTGAGGCGGCGCTTAATTAGCTTTTCGTAGCTTGCCTCCTCTTCCGGGAGCAGCTCGCGGTTTACTTCAAGAAATAGCTGGGCGCGGTCTATTTTCAATATATGCCGCAACAGCAGCTCAGCTTCCAGAGGGTAGTCTTCTATTTCATACGCGGCAAGGACGCCGCGGGCATGGTTGAGGGCCTGGCTCAGGTTCAAGCTGCTTGTTCCTCCATCTGTTTGGTCTGTTCGCTGGAGGCCAGCGCATCAATCAGTTCGTCTAGCTCTCCCTGCAGTATCCGGGGCAGGTTGTGGAAGCTCTGGCCGATGCGGTGGTCGGATATGCGGTCCTGGGGGAAATTGTATGTCCTTATCTTCTCGGCTCGTTCGGCGCCGCCTACCTGGGAGCGGCGGTCCGATGTTATTTTTTCCTCCTGTTTGCGCTGCTCCATGTCCAGCAGGCGGGCGCGCAGTACAGACATCGCCTTTACCCTGTTCTGCAGTTGCGAGCGTTCATCCTGGCAGACGACCACCATGCCGGTGGGCAGGTGGGTCATGCGGACGGCGGTGGCTACCTTGTTGACGTTCTGTCCCCCGGCGCCGCCGCTGTGGAAGATATCAATTTTAAGGTCGTCCGGGTTTACGGATATATCCACCTCATCGGCCCTGGGCAGGACTGCTACCGTGGCGGTTGAGGTGTGAATCCTGCCTGAGGCTTCGGTGACGGGCACGCGCTGCACGCGGTGGACTCCCCTTTCGTATTTCAAGCGGCTGAAGGCGCCCTTGCCTTTTATCTCAAAGATGATTTCCCTGAATCCTCCCTTGCCGCTCTCGCTGGCGCTTATAATGTCTATCGCCCATCCCTTGGACTGGGCGTAGCGACTGTACATGCGGTATAGGTCGGCGGCAAATAAGCCGGCCTCTTCGCCGCCCGTCCCCGCCCTTATCTCAACGATTATATCTTTCCTGTCGTTGGGGTCTTTGGGCAGCAGGGCGAGCTTCAGCTCCGTGAGCAGATGGTCCAGCTTCGCTTCCAGTGTATCCGCCTCCTGTCTGGCCAGCGCCGCCATCTCTTCGTCCAGCCCGTCATCCAGCATCTTCCTGGTATCCTCCAGTTCCCGCGCGGTTGCCCTGTATTTCCTGTATTTGGTCACAAGCCCTTCGATGCTGGCCCTTTCCTGCGCCAGTGTCTGCAGTTGCTTCAGGTCGGACGCTATCTCCGGCGCCGACATTTTCTGCTCTATTTCCTGAAACCGCTTCTCTATTCTTTCCAACTGGTCAATCATGGTTAAAGTCACCTCGCCCTGTTAATTATATAACAGCGGCAAGGGGGCACTCAAAGGAAGGGAGGCTGCCGGCACCGGCTGCATCTGGGTTGCAGGTTTTTACCTCTCCCCTGACCCCTCTCCAGCCTGGGTCATAGCTGGTAAACCTGAGTTTCTGTTGGCTGGAGAGGGGAGTATAAGCAAGAGGGGGCTTCGACCCCTCTCAATGTTTCTCCCCCTCTCCAATATGCTTATAAGCGGGCTCATTTTGTCTGGCTGATTGGAGAGGGGGACTAAGGGGGTAAGGTTAAGACGAAACAACCAAAGCTGAACAGAACCGGGCTGCCCGGCCTCCTTATCTGGCCTGCTCTGGCAAGGACGCGGCATAAGCTGGTATTATATAAACAGTCTGCCCAGAAGAGTCTGCAATCGCCCTGGAGCAAATATTATGAAGAAAAGGCTGGCTAAAATTACCTCTGCCGTATTGAACCCTTTTCTGGTGAGCCTGGTGGTCATCGTGATACTCGCATTTCAGTCGACCTCCGGCATATTTGCTGCCGTCAAATGGGCGCTGGTTTCGCTGGCCTTCAGCATACTGCCGGTCTTTCTGGTTATAATCTCTCTGGTTCACAACGATAAGCTGGAAGGCATCTCCATCAAGGTCCGCCAGAAGCGGAACGGGATTTACCTGCTGGCAAGCACCTGCGCTGTTTTCAGTTGTTTCATCCTATATTATCTCGGGGCGCCCCTGGTGCTGGTGGCGGCTTTTGTGTCCGGGCTTTTATCAATAGTGATATTCATGTGCATAAACCTTTTGTGGAAGATAAGCATTCACTCTGCATTTGTCGCCGGTGCTATAACCATACTGGTGATTCTTTATGGCTATATATGGGCGATGGCGGCTTTGCTGCTGCCGCTGCTGGGCTGGTCGCGGATAGAGCTGGAGCACCACTCGCCGGCGCAGGTAGTCACGGGCGCTTTGCTTTCGGCAGTTGTTGTAACCCTGGTATTCTACTTTTTTGGCCTGGTCGGCCACGTCGGTGCCGTCTGAACCGTAATTTTGACACTCGGTTGGCCCAGCAGTAACATAATAGAAAACGTTTGCCGCCCTTCAACTTTTGTGCCTTGTGCGGGTTGCCGATTTAACAGGAGCGATTTATGAGGGTTTTGAAAGAAGGCGGGCGCCTTGCCCTGACGCCGGACGAAAATACAGCCCGGATTGTTCAGGGAATACTGGCCGATGTCCGCGAAAACGGGATGGATGCGGTCAGGAAGTATTCCAAACAGTTTGATAACTGGGACCCGGCCAGCTTTGATCTGTCGCCTGAGCAGATTAAAAAGGCTGGCGAGCAGCTTGCCGAAAACGTCCGTGAGGATATAGGCTTTTGCCAGGAGCAGGTCAGGGGTTTTGCCCGCAGGCAGCTTGAGACGATGAAGCCGCTTGAGGTGGAGACCCTGCCCGGCGTGGTTCTAGGGCATAAACATATTCCCGTCCGCGCCGTCGGCAGCTATGTACCAGGCGGACGTTACCCGATGCTGGCTTCGGCATATATGAGCGTGATTACGCCAAAAGTGGCCGGGGTGGAAAACGTGGTGGTCTGCACGCCGCCTGTCAGGGGCAAAGGCTGGTATGCGGCGACGATATACGCCATTCATGCCTCCGGGGCCGACCGCATATTCTGTGTTGGGGGGGTGCAGGCGCTGGCGATGATGGCCTACGGTCTGGGTGGGATTGGGCCGGTGGATATGCTTGTTGGGCCTGGAAACAAGTACATCAGCGAGGCCAAGAGGCAGCTTTTCGGGCAGTGTGGCATTGATTTGCTCGCCGGCCCTACGGAGATATTGGTTGTAGCCGATGAATCGGCCGACCCTGAGCTTGTAGCCTGCGATTTGCTCGGCCAGGCCGAGCACGACCCTAACTCCGGCATCTGCCTGATAACCACCAGCCTGCCGCTCGGGCGGGCGGTGCAGAAAGAGGTGGAGAGGCAACTGGAGACGCTGCCTACCCGCGAGGTGGCCTCCGTATCCTGGGCTAATAATGGCATTATCATGGTAGCTGATAATGACGATGAGGCTATACGCCTCTCCGATGACTATGCGCCGGAGCACCTGGAGCTGCACGTGGCCGACCGCGATTACTATTTCAACAGGCTGAGGAACTATGGCTCGCTGTTCATCGGCGAGGAGACCACGGTGGCCTATGGCGATAAATCAATAGGCACCAACCATATACTGCCCACGGGGCGGGCATCGCGCTATACCGGCGGCCTGTGGGTGGGCAAGTTCCTGAAGACCTGCACCTACCAGCGCATGACCCCGCAGGCAAGTCTCCGCCTGGCTGGGATCACCGAGCGCCAGTGCGAGCTTGAGGGCATGCTGGCGCACGCCCTGACCGCCCGCATCCGCCTGAAGAGGTATGCCCTGAGTGAAAAAGATGATTGATTTTGAGAAGGCGCCATGCTGGCTAAAGTAAAGAGCTGCGCCGTTATAGGCCTGGAGGGGGCTATTGTGGAGGTGGAGGTGGATATTTCCCCCGGCTTGCCCTCGTTTACCATCGTCGGCCTGCCCGATGCCGCCGTCCAGGAGGCGAAAGAGCGGGTGCGTGCCGCCATACGCAACTCGGACTTCACCTTTCCCATGAAGCGCATAGTGGTCAATCTGGCCCCGGCCGACCTCAAAAAGGCAGGGCCGTCTTATGATTTGCCCATCGCGGTGGGGATACTGCTCAGCTCCGAGCAGGTAGCTACCGACGTCTCTCAAAATATGCTCCTCGGCGAGCTCTCGCTGGACGGCAGCCTGCGTCATACCAATGGCGTGTTGCCCATGGTTGCCCTGGCCCATGGCGAGGGAGTGCCGGCTGTCATCGTGCCGGAGGCTGACGCCGGAGAGGCATCCCTGATAGAAGGCGCCGGAATCATCCCCATCGCTTCGCTGCCCCAGCTGGTTAGTTATTTGCGCGGGGAGATAGAGGCACCGGCATATAAATCTGAGGATGCCCCGCAGGACTCTCCACCCCTCAGCGCCGTTACCGACCTGTCCCACATCAAGGGACAGGAGCATGTCAAGCGCGCCCTGGAGGTGGCCGCAGCCGGCGGGCACAATATGATAATGTGCGGGCCGCCGGGAAGCGGCAAGACGCTGCTGGCGCGTTCGCTGCCCTCTATCCTGCCGCCGATGACGAACGAGGAGGCGCTGGAAGTTACCAAGGTTTACAGCGTGAGCGGCCTGCTGCCTTTGGATACTCCCCTGGTCAGGCAGAGGCCCTTCCGTGCCCCTCATTACACCATTTCCAGCGCCGGCCTGGTGGGTGGCGGGCACTGGCCCAAGCCGGGGGAGATAAGCCTGAGCCATCGCGGCGTCCTTTTCCTTGACGAGCTTCCCGAGTTCGGCCATTCCCTGCTTGAGGTCCTGCGCCAGCCCCTGGAGGACAAGGTGGTGGCTATCAGCCGGGCGCAGGGCAGGGTCACCTTTCCGGCTAACTTTATGCTGGTGGGGGCGATGAACCCCTGTCCGTGCAGAATGCAATTACAAAATTGGAATTGAGCGTGGGGTTAGCGAAGGTAAAGAGTGCAATCGGTGCTTACGTTTGGGAAGTAAAAGAGAGCTATCCAGTCAGTGAATGAAGTTTGAAAATTGAGAACCAGAACCGAAAGACGTTACTGTTCAACTACGTTTAATGTATACTTGGAGCTATAACGTGGGGTGTTTATTATATTAGTTATTTGTATAAAACTGGAGCATAGGACAAATAGGAAAAGGAAGCACTGCATTAACCAGAACCGAGGATTTTTAGTGTTATCGTGATTCAAAGGGATTCAAGATTGCGTTTGGTAATTTGAACTGCGAATATCAACTTATCATGAAGGTCTGGCGGTATAAAATAACCGTCTTCTAGCTCAGGAGGGTCATCTATCCAGACCTCACAATTAACAACATAATTATCTATTTTAAAGAAGATTGTTTCTCTTCCCTGAATTTCCTCAACAGATGGCTCTTTCCAAAAAATTACGTAGCCAGCGACATCATCGGGAGCCAATCCTACACGTGTAGCATATAACTCATTATCATTGTCGTTATACTGCTTTCTTTCTTTCACCTCAAGTATCCGTCTATTTGCTTGTTCAATATCTTGATATTCATAGACAATCATATTAAAAACCAATGACGGGCTTTCTGGTTTTTCCTCATCGGATAGGCTACTATAGCAAGCAGATTCATTGGCAAACATACGAATGTGACCTACCGAACCATCTGGATAGGATATAGTCTCTTCAGAAGTGCGATATGGTGTAATAAACAAGTCTTCCGCAGAAGGAATGATTTCATTAAAAGGTGCCTCAAGTGGTCTGCGTTCAAGTTCACTAACTGTGTTTACTTGAGGTTCTGTTTTACCCGACTGACAACCAGTGATAAGTAGGAGCGATATTACTAGGACATAGAGAAAAATCCGCATTCTATTAAACCCTGCGTTCTCTCACCAATCGGAAAAGTGAATCTAAAGTGTCTCTCTGCCCTGACAATTTCCAAGGCTCGGACATACCGACAACACTAAGCTCAACTTGCTGTGATTTCCAAAAGAATCCACCTATGATTAAAACAACACCCGCAAATATCAAAGCCCAACCTAGCGTGTTATCCTGTTGCAGGAAATACCCGACTATTCCAGCCAAAAGTCCAACTAATATTATTAACCATTGAGGTCTTGATTTAAATTCAATGCTGGATATATGAGCATAGCTGATGTCTCTTACAGTACTACCCTTTTTGAAGAACAGTCTATTTGTTGAAGCATAAGCAGTTTGTCCCTTCAACCTGAACTTTTTCTCCACAACCTCATCTTTTACTAGATACTTTTCTATGTCTTTTGGAATATCTATCATACGCACATCATATTCTTGGATGATATTTCAGTCAAATGCCAATAAACTTTCTCATTTTTCTCTGGTCGGATGCTGAATAGGCATAGCTTAGAACCACAATTTGGAACATATTAAACAACGCTTCATCATCACTAGGTATGCCAGCAGAAGATAATACCAAACGAGCGTCCTCAATAATTTCTACAAAAACCTCAGAAGTATCTTTAGTCCAAAAAGACTGTTCGTATACTCTTTGATTCCACCTATCTATGAAGTCTATAGCAATTTGGTGTGCAGATTCAGGAAGCATTCCCATTGTTCCCATCGTAGCTTCCCTTAGTTTTCGGCTATTTTTCTGTTTCTTGAGATGGTACTTAATAAGTTGATTGAATGGTTTCCCTTTAAATTGAGCTATGAGGTTATTGAGATTAATCGGCTCTGATTTTGCATCAAGTTTCAGTACATCAAGAGCTTGATTATCTTTTTTTGCTGTATCCTTGTCTATTACTGCTTTAACCGCAACATCAATCATAAGCATATTAGAAATAATGCCTTCGCCTTCACCAGTACGTTCTGATATTCTAGCTACTAACTTATTTATAAGACCTTTCCCATCCGAAGGATGCTTACCAACCAAGGTATCACAACCACTATAGTATTCATCACTCTCAGTTGCTTGCTTATGAAATGATGGTAATAGGGCTTCAATAGCGATAGAGGGGGATGTGCCAAAAGCTGTAAGACTAGGTTTTACTCCATCGGCTATTAATTTCTCCTCTGTTTTTGGAGGAAGAATTTCTCTGTTTAATAGTCCTCGTATGACCTTACCCCCGAAAACAGTAATACCCTGAAGTAGAGTCCTCCGCTAAAAT
>CAYWUK010000002.1:5881-21211 GCA_964461475.1 uncultured Dehalococcoidaceae bacterium | reverse complement strand
GGATTTCCTCATACCCGCCCATATTTCAACGGAGCCGGGACACCGCATGCTACTTGAATACCTGAAACTTAAACCGCTGCTCAACCTTGATATGCGCCTCGGCGAGGGCACCGGCGCAGCTATAGGAATATTTTTAACCGAGACAGCAGTCAGGCTTCTGGCGGAAATGGCCACTTTCGCCGAAGCAGGCGTATCGGAAGGAGATGAGGAGAGACATTGAGCTTCCTGGCGGCTTTGCAGTTTCTCACCAGCATACCCGTGCCCTGGCAGCGCGAGCCCGCCCCGCGAGACTTGGGACGGTCCGTCAGCTACTTCCCCATAATCGGCCTCATCATAGGGCTAATCCTGGCCGGGCTCAACTGGCTTTTCAGGCTCGTTCTGCCGCAGGCCGTGGTCAACACCCTGCTGCTCGTTGCCATGGTAATCCTCACCGGCGCAATGCACCTGGACGGCTTTGCTGATACCTGCGACGGCATAGGCGGACACCACACGGTGGAGGAAAGATGGGCGATAATGCATGACAGCCGCTCCGGCGTCTTCGGCATCGTCGGCATCGTCCTGCTGTTGCTGGCCAAGTATATTGCCCTGAGCAGTATCCCCTCCTCTTTAATGATGGTGTCCCTGATATTCATGCCTGTAATCGGGCGCTGGGCTATGGTCTATGCCATCTTCACCCATCCCTACGCCCGCCCCTCCGGCCTGGGCAAGGCCTTCAAGCAGGGGACGCGATGGACAGGTTTTGCCTTTGCCACGGTTATAACCTTCGCCGTGGCGATAGCCCTGATTCCCCTGTTCCAGTTGACGGGGCTGGCGATTATATTTGTCGTCTGGATAGTAACAGTCTTGCTGGCCGTCTATCTTAAGCAAAAATTCGCCGGGCTCACCGGCGATAACTATGGCGCCATAAACGAAGTGGCCGAGGTGAGCGCGCTCATTCTTATAATTCTGCTGGCCCATCTGGGGCTGGCCTAGAGGGAGCCGGAATTTGAAGCTGCTATTAGTAAGACACGGCGACACCAAGTTAGACAGCGCCCACAGGTTCTGGGGGCAGACCAACGTTGAATTGAGCCCGGAAGGAATTAAACAGGCAAAACAACTGCGAGAGCGCCTGGCCGATGAGAAGATTGACGCCGTATACGTCAGCAGCCTGAAACGTGCCCTGAAGACTGCCGAGATTATCCTCTCCAGGCATGACAAACTGGAAATCGTATCCTGTGCTGAGCTGAGCGAGATAGACTTCGGCCTGGTTGAGGGAATGACGCATGACGAGATAAAACAAAAACAGCCTGGCCTGGCCGAAGAGCTATTCAACTGGCACACCCGGCCGAAGTTCCCCGGCGGAGAAAGCCTTGACGAGTTCAACGAGCGCGTGTGCAAATTCTTAAGCAGGCTGGAGAAACACAAGCCGGAGGAAACGATACTCATTGTAGCCCACAGCGGGACCCTGAGGGTGCTGACCTGTAATCTGCTCGGGTTAGAGCTGGAGCACTGGAGACAGGTGCGCATTGCCCTGGCCTCTCTAAGCATACTGGAGACCTTCCCCCAGGGGACGGCACTGACCCTATTAAACGATGTTTCTCATTTAGCAAAGGAGGAAGCATTATGACCAAGGTTTTTACATCATGGAGCGGGGGCAAGGACAGCTGCTTTGCTTGCTGTCTGGCCGCTGCCGACGGCCTGGATGTCCGCTACCTAGCCAATATGGTAACCGAGGACGGCAAGAAGTCATGGACTCACGGGCTTACCTCCGACCTGCTTCAACTACAGGCGCAGGCCATGGGCATCCCGCTGGTGCAACGGCGCACCACCGGAGCCAATTACGAAAATGAGTTCAAAAACATGATACTCTCCATGAAAAAAGAGGGGATTAGCGGCGGGGTCTTCGGCGACATCGACTTCGAAGAGCACCGGCAATGGATTGAAAATGTATGCCGGAAAGTGGATGTCACGCCTTACCTCCCCTTATGGGGACGGAGCCAGGACAAGATAATGAGGGACTTCATAGACCTTGGATTTGAATCGGTAGTGGTTGCCGCCAGGGCGGAGTTCTTTGACGACGCTGTGCTTGGCCGGGTGGTTGACCACGACTTCATCAAATACCTGGCCAGCCTGCCGAGGGCAAAGGAAATCACTCCGTGCGGTGAGGCTGGCGAATACCACAGCTTCGTCATCAATGGGCCGTTATTCAAGAAACGGGTGGAAATCGCGGAAACTCGAAAAACGACGCGCGACGGCGTCCATTTCCTTGAGATTGTAACTGCAAATCTGAAGGACAAGCGCTGAGAAGTCTATGCGCAAAATAGCCCTGATAACCGGCGGTGCACGCAGCGGCAAGAGCCACTTCGCTCAGGAGCTCGCCCTGAAAATGGCAGGGCCAGTGCTCTTTGTGGCCACCGCCACGGCCGGTGACGAGGAGATGCGCCAGCGCATTGAAGAGCATCGCCGCGCCAGGCCATCCACCTGGCAGACCCTTGAGGCAACCACCCATATTGGCGGGCAGATAACCCAAAAAGCGGGTAAACCAAGCAGCGTAATCATTGATTGCATCACCCTATTGATAAACAATATATTTATGCAGCAGGACATTCCCACAGGCGGACAGATTGATGCTGCTATGGCAGAAAAAGAGGCGCTCGCCGAGATTGACGAGCTGATTGACTGTTTCGGCAGGGTTGACGCCGATTTCATCATAGTAACCAACGAGGTCGGCCTGGGCATAGTCCCCACCGACAGCCTCACCCGCCTTTACCGAGATTTGCTGGGCAAGGCCAACCAGTTGCTGGCAAAGCAGGCGGATGAAGTCTACCTGATGGTCGCCGGAATGCCCCTGAAGATAAAACCGTTTAGAACACCCTAATCCCCCTCCCCCATCGCCACCACCCCATCTTTTGACCAGCTATACTCTGTGTTATACTTTATATTGCCGAGCAAACGAGAGGAAAGATGGAAGACCTATCTGAAATAAAGCAGCGAATTGAAAAGCTCAGGGACGAGCTTAACCATCACAGCCATCTCTATTACGTCATGGACAGCCCCGAGATAAGCGACGATGAATATGACCGCCTGATGCGCGAGCTGAAGCAGCTTGAGGAGCAATATCCCCAGTTCATGACGCCAGATTCGCCCACGCAGCGGGTGGGGGCTGCCCCTCTTGAGGCCTTCGGCATAGTGGAACACCCCCTGCCCTTATTATCCCTGAGCAACGTCTTCTCCGACGATGAACTGCTCGCCTGGTACAAGCGCACGGCGAAGTTAGCCGACGAGGCGAAGTTCAACTTCGTCTGCGAGCACAAGATTGACGGCCTGGCCGTAGCCCTCACTTATGTTGACGGACGTTTCGTCACCGGGGCTACCCGCGGCGACGGCTTTCACGGCGAAAATATCACCCAGAACCTGAAGACCATAAGGAGCATCCCCCTCTCCGTGCCCAAAGATGCCCCACCCCGCTTTGAAGTCCGCGGTGAGGTCTTCCTGCCCAAAGGCGGCTTTCACAGACTGAATAAAGAGCGCGCCGCTGAAGGGCTGCCTCTATTCGCCAACCCGCGCAACGCCGCCGCCGGCTCGGTGCGCCAGCTCGACCCCCGCATCAGCGCCAGGCGCCCGCTGGATATTTACATCTACATGCTGGGATACGCCGAAGGCAAGGCCACCCCGCCAACCCACTGGGAGACGATGGCATATCTTAAGTCCCTCGGCTTCAAGACTAACCCGCATAACCAGTTGCTGGATGACATCAAACAGGTGGGAAACTACTATCAAACCTGGGCAGAAAAACTGGAGAGCCTGCCCTACGAAGCCGACGGCGTCGTGGTGAAGATAAACCAGCTCGAGCTTCACGAACGACTTGGAAACGTAGCCCATGAGCCGAGGTGGGCGACGGCCTACAAATTCCCCGCCGTCCAGGGCACGACGCGCCTGGTTAACATCGGCATCAGCATCGGGCGGACGGGCACGCTCAACCCTTACGCCATCCTAGAGCCGCTATCGGTGGGCGGCGTGACCATTAAGCAGGCCGCCCTGCACAACGAGGACGACATCAGACGCAAGGACATCCGCATCGGCGACGCCGTCATCGTCCAGCGCGCCGGCGAGGTAATCCCCGAGGTGGTCAGCCCCATCAAGAGCAAGCGCACGGGCATGGAAAAGGAGTTCAGCCTCCTGGAAAAGCTGCCTAAAAACGAGAAAGGCAAGCCGTCCTGTCCAAAATGCGGCGCTGAGGTAATTAAACCTGAAGGCGAGGTTATGTACTACTGCCCCAATGCCGCTTGCCCGGCCCAGGTGCAGCAGCGCCTGGAGCATTTCGTCTCGCGCGGGGCGATGGACATCCGGGGCATAGGCGAATCGCAGAGCGCCATGCTATTAAGGGAAGGGCTGGTGAAGGACGCCGCCGACATCTATTACCTCAAAGACAGGAAGGAAAAGCTGCTCAGCCTGGAGAGGATGGCGGAGAAGAGCGTCAGCAATATACTCAACGCCATTGAAAAAAGCAAGGATACGCCTCTGGCCAGGGTAATATTCGCCCTGGGCATACGCCACATCGGAGAGGAGACGGCGGAGATTCTGGCCGGGGAATTTCACAGCATTGATAAACTGGCCAGCGCCTCAAGGGAGGAGTTGATGGCAGCGAACACCATCGGCCCCAAGATTGCCGACAGCGTCCTCGCCTTCTTCAGGCAGGAGGAAAACCGGAGCATAATCAGGAAGCTAAAAGAGGCCGGGGTACGGCTGACGGAGGAGGCAGCCGGGCCGGCAGAACTGCCCCTGTCCGGCATGGAGTTCGTCATCACCGGAAAACTGGAGTCGTTCAGCAGGCAAGAAGCGGAGGAAAAGATAAAAGCGCTCGGCGGCCTGGTCGGGAGCAGCGTCAGCAAAAAGACCACCTACCTGGTGGTGGGCGCCGACCCCGGCTCGAAGCTGTCCAAGGCGCAGGAGCTGGGCACGAAGCAGCTCAGCGAAAAGGAGTTCCTTAAACTGCTGGGGCAGGTATCCTGATATGAAGTTAATAGTTGGCCTGGGCAATCCGGGGCATATTTATGCCCGCAACCGCCACAATATCGGCTTCATGTGCCTCAACCACTTCGCCAGGAAACAGGGCATACACCTTGAGAAAAAAGTGGGAGAGTCCCGCATCGGCATGGGAGAAATCGCCGGATGCGAAGTGATTCTGGCCAGGCCACAGACCCATATGAACTCATGCGGCCAGGCGCTAAAACGGCTGGTGAAAAGATACAATACAGAAGCCGATGACCTCATCATAATCCATGATGACCTTGACCTTCCCCTGGGCAAGATTCGCCTGCGCAAGGGCGGCAGCTCCGGCGGGCACAAAGGGATTGAGTCCATCATCGGCATCCTGGGAAATGGAGATTTCTACCGCATCCGGGTGGGCATCGGCAGGCCGGCAGCGTTCGGAAGCTCCGCCGAAGATAAAGAGGCTAAAGTCATCGCCCATGTGCTCAACGATTTCACCCCACAGGAAAAGGCCACTATTGACAAGGTCATACCCCAGGTGTCCGAGGTCATCCTCTGCCTCCTCAGCGAAGGGCTGGCCGCAGCCATGAATAAGTATAACTAGCCCTTGCTCGCTTCAGATGATATAATTTTGTATACCCTAATTCATATTTTGCCATGAATAAGAAAAAGTTCGTCGCTGTAATTGGAGGCAGCAGCCCGCCGTCGGAGGCGAAAAGGCTGGCGGAGGAAGTCGGGCGTGAGCTGGCCAGGCGGGGCGCCATCCTGATATGTGGCGGGCTGGGCGGTGTCATGGAGGCCGCCTGCAAGGGCGCCAGCGCCGAGGGCGGAATGACCATCGGCATCCTTCCCGGGGAAGACCGCCGCACCGCCAACCCCTATGTCCAGATTCCCATAGTCACCGGCGCCGGCCATGCCAGAAACGTGTTCGTGGTCAAATCGGCACAGGCCATCATCGCCATTGACGGCAGCTACGGCACCCTCTCAGAGATAGGACACGCTTTGCAGGCCGGCATCCCGGTTATCGGCTTGAATACATGGTCGCTGAACAAGGATAACCAGCCTCACGGCTCCATTATACCGGCCGAGGATGCTGCCGATGCGGCGAAAAAGGCCCTTGATATCATAGAAGCCAAGTACCCCGATTAATCTGAAGGCTGAGGAGAATGAAATGTCAATCATTGACGCGATAAAGGCCAGAGAAATCCTGGATTCCAGGGGCAACCCCACACTTGAGGTTGAGGTTGAGCTATGCGATGGAACCATCGGCCAGGCGGCCGTGCCCTCCGGGGCAAGCACCGGCAAACACGAGGCATTGGAGCTACGCGATGGCGACAAGGCCAGATTCAACGGGCTGGGCGTGCTCAAGGCCGTTGCCAACGTCAACGAAGACATCGCCTCCGTCGTGGTCGGCCTCTCAGCCATTGACCAGACATATATTGACCGCACACTGATAAACCTTGATGGCACCGCCGACAAATCGCGCCTGGGGGCCAATGCCATCCTGGGAGCATCGCTGGCGGTCGCCCATGCCGCGGCCAACTTCCTCGGCATCCCCCCGTACCGCCATCTGGGCGGAGTCAGCGCCTATACCCTGCCCGTGCCGCTGATGAACATCCTCAACGGAGGCAAACATGCCGCCAACTCCACCGATTTTCAGGAGTTTATGGTGGTGCCGGTCGGGGCTGATAGCTTCAAAGATGCACTCAGGATGGGCACCGAGGTCTATCACTCCCTGAAAAAGGTGCTAAAGGACAGGGGGCTGAATACCAACGTGGGCGATGAGGGGGGCTTCGCCCCTTCCCTATCGTCAAACAAAGAGGCGGTGGAGGCCATCCTGGCCTCCATTGAGAAGGCCGGCTATAAGCCCGGGAAGGACTGCTTTATAGCCCTTGACCCCGCCGCCAGCGAATTCTACCAGGACGGCAAATATGTCCTCGCCAGGGAAGGCGCCACTCTGACCCCGGCGGAGATAGTTGATTATTATGTCAAATGTGTATCAAGCTACCCTATCATCAGCATTGAGGACGGCATGGCAGAGGACGACTGGGACGGCTGGAAGCTGATTAGCAAAAAGCTGGGCGCTAAGATTCAGCTCGTCGGCGACGACCTCTACGTCACCAACGTGGAGCGCCTGAGCAAGGGAATCAGCCTGAAAGCGTCGAATTCCATCCTCATCAAGCTGAACCAGATAGGCACCGTCACCGAGACCATAGAGGCCATCAGGCTGGCTCAGCAGACGGGCTGGACGGCTATAGTGAGCCACCGCTCCGGCGAGACGGAGGACACTACCATCGCCGACCTGGCGGTGGGGCTGGACACGGGGCAGATTAAGACCGGCGCGCCCTGCCGCACCGAGCGCGTCGCCAAGTACAACCGCCTGCTCAGGATAGAAGAAGAGCTGGGCGAGAGCGTCAGCTATGCCGGAGCGAAGGCGTTCCACAACCTGAAGATTTAGCTATGAAAAAGATAGGCATAACCACTACAGTCCCAATAGAGGTCCTTATTGCGGCTGGCTATCAGCCGGTTGACCTGAACAACATCCTTGTCAGCGAGCCTGACCCGGAAAAAATGGTCGGCATCGCGGAAAAGGCGGGCTTCCCGCTTAACTGCTGCAGCTGGATTAAGGGGATTTACGGCGTCTGCATGTCCCGCGGCATTGACGAAGTCCTCTGCGTGACCAACGGCGACTGCTCCAACACCATTATGCTGATGGAGGTGTTGAAGCTCAGGGGACTTAAAGCCATTCCCTTTGCCTACCCCGATGAGCCAGTCCCCCGGCAAATGCAGGGCGCTTTGCAGGCGCTGGCCGAAGCGCTGGGCACCACCCTTGAGGTAGCGCAGAAGGTCAGGGTTGAGCTCCAGCCATCCCGCGACCTTGCCCTGAAGCTGGACGAGCTTACCTGGAGGGATGGACTGGTCAGCGGCTGGGAGAACCACCTGTGGCTGGTATCGGCCTCGGACTTCAATCAGGACTGGCACAAATATCAGAATGAGCTGAAGGGGTTGCTATCCGAATGCCAGCAGCGCCAGCCTTATCCCGCAGACTATGCCAGGCTGGCCTACATCGGGGTGCCACCCGTATACGCTCGTGACCTCTATCACTACCTGGAAAGGAACGGCGCCAGGGTGGTGTTCAACGAAATTCAGCGCCAGTTCGCCATGCCTTCTCCCGGCGATTCCCTGGCAGAGCAGTATTCAAACTACACTTATCCATATTCCATACATGGTCGCATCAGAGACATCCTAGCCGAAATACAGCGCAGAAAGGTTGACGGAGTTATTCATTACGTGCAGGCGTTTTGCCATCGCGGCATTGGCGACATCATCTTCCGCGATGCCATTGACCTGCCCATCCTCACCCTGGAAGGGAATGACGACTTTTATTTGACCAGCCACGTTAAGACCAGGATTGAGGCCTTTATTGATATGCTGCAAAGGAGCCGAAAGAATCTTAAATATGGCCAGCAGGCTATCCGCCGATAAGCAATAACAAAGGAGGTTCAAAAATGAAGACTAAAGTAGGAATCAATGGCTTCGGGCGCATCGGCCGGCTCACCCTCAGGTCGATAAAGACGCACCAGGATGACAAACTGGAGGTGGTAGCGGTAAACGACCTCACCGACGCCGGCACCAATGCCCACCTGCTGAAATGGGACACAAACTATGGGCGCTATCACGGCGACGTGGAGGCAAAAGAAAACGCGATTATCGTTGACGGTAAAGCGATTAAGGTGCTCGCAGAGCGCAATCCCGGCGACATTAAATGGCGGGATTTGGGGGTGGAGATAGTGATAGAGTCAACCGGGCTCTTCACCGATGCCACCAAGGCAGCGGCCCACTTCGCTGGCGGTGCCAAGAAGGTGATTATCTCGGCGCCGGCCAAGAACGAAGACGCTACCATCGTCCTCGGCGTCAACGAGGACTTCTACGACCCCAGGAAGCATAATGTCATATCCAACGCATCCTGCACCACCAACGGCATCGCCCCGGCGGTGAAGGTTCTGCACCAGAGCTTCGGCGTCAGCAAGGGGTTGATGACCACCATCCATTCGTACACCAATGACCAGCGCATCCTTGACGTATTTCACAAAGACCTGCGCCGCGCCCGCGCCGCCGCGCTGAACATCATACCCACCACCACCGGCGCCGCCAAGGCGGTGACCCAGGTAATCCCAGAACTTAAGGGCAGGATTCACGGCCTGGCCTTCAGGGTGCCGACGCCCACCGTCTCCGTGATTGACTTCGTCGCTGAGCTGGAGAAGGAAGTAACCGTCGAGCAGGTCAACCAGGCGTTCCAGGCTGCGGCCTTGGGGCCGCTTAAGGGCATCCTGGAGTACTGCGAGGAGGAGCTGGTGAGCATGGACTTCAAGGGCAACCCGGCCAGTTCTATCTTCGATGCGCGCAGCACCATGGTCATCGGCAGCAATATGGTCAAAATCATAGCCTGGTATGACAACGAGTGGGGCTATAGCTCTCGCCTTGCCGACCTGACTGCGTTCGTCGCCGCCAAGGGACTGTAGCTTGCACTAAATAGTGCCCAAAATTGACATAGCTATGGTATAAAGCCTAAAATAGCAGAGCTATTTATTATCATTAAGGGGAGAAATGAAGCTAATCGTCGTGGGGCTCGGGCAATGTGGCGGCAGAGTCGCTGATGAGTTCGCCCGGCTCAACAGAAAAGCACGTGCTCTGCGCGGCAGCGAGATAGTTACCGGCGCTTTCGCCGTCAATGCCGACGTCGCTGACCTGAGCGGGCTGACCACCATAAAGCCTGATTACCAGCACAGAATCCTTATCGGCGGCCGCAAGACCGGCGGCCACGGCGTGGGCAAAATAAACGAACTGGGCACCGAAATAGCCAAAGAGGACTCCGACAAGGTCATAGAGACGATAAGGACTACCAAGAATTTCGCGGAGACGGATGCTTTCCTGCTCATTGCCGGGGCCGCAGGAGGTACAGGTTCCGGCTCGATACCAGTGATGACGCAGCAGATAAAAGAGCGCTTCATCGATAAGCCCGTCTATAACCTCATCGTCCTGCCCTTTGAGCACGAAGAAACTACCGAGGAAAGGACGATATATAACGTCGCCACCTGCCTTAAATCCAGCTACCTGGTGGCGGACGCTATATTCCTGGTTGACAATCAAAGATACGCCATGAAGGAAGCATCCATTATCACTAACCTGGCCAAGATAAATGCCTTGATCGCCGAGCCATTCTTCAATGTGCTCTGCGCCGGGGAAGAGAAAAAGTCCAAGTACATCGGGGCGAAGATGCTTGACGCCGGGGACATAATACAGACACTGGCGGGGTGGTCTTCCATTGGCTTTGGCATGACACATACTTCGCGGCTGAAGTCTTTTTTCGAAAAGACGCAGGATTTCAGGAACAAGGCCACGGAAACGCAAAAGGGAGTGCAGGCATTGGAACAGGCGATAAGCGGGCTGTCGCTTAAATGCAACCCCGTAGATTCAAAGAGGGCACTGTACCTTATATCGGCGCCGACCAAGGAAATCAACGTGGACCTGATTAAAGAGCTCGGCACTCATATAAAAAATATGGCCCCGGAGGCAGTGATAAGGAGCGGCGATTACCCGCGGGAAAGAGGCGGACTGGAGGTTACCCTGATATTGTCCGAGCTTATCGATGTGGAAAAGGTCAGGGACTACTTCACCAAGGCAATCGCCCTTATCTCCGCACTGAAGAAGCGCCAGGTGGGCATAGTGAGCATGCAGAGAGGATTCGAGGCTAACATAAACGATATACCTTCTCTGCTCTAAATTGCACCCAAACAACGATTTTTAGACAAAGCTAAGTGGCACATCAAGTGTTTTTACTGCTCAATGTGCCACTCTATTTTCTTTTAACAGCCCCTTTGCCTGTCATCCCGGCAGCGAGAGGATAATCTTCACTGCCTCTGAATGTAAAACACCTCTGGCATCAAAGGTCAGGACATAATCGCAAGTCCGTGCTGGTAATTCTCTTGCTTACCTTGACGTCATCTTGGAATAGATTTGCCAGGCCTGCTCAATAGTATCGTCGCGGACTGTCTGCGCTTTCTCCAGGTTCGCCTGACGGGTCTTCATGGATTTAGACAGAGCTTCCTCGCAGGCTTTTTCGGCTTGCTCCTTTTCCTGTTTGAAGGTTGCCTCCGCTTGCTGAACAACATCACTGCGCCTGGCTAAGGATTGCGTTATGGCCTCGTCACGGGCAGAAATGGCTTTCTGAACGATAGATTCAAAATTATTCTGTATCTCCTGTTCAGCCTTATTATAGGCTTTGGTCACCCGCAACTCGTTCTCGCGGTAAGCCCTCGCTACCTGCCGCTCAGCCTCCATATAAGCCGCATAGGCTCTCTCAGCCTGACTCATAACTTCGTCAAGCGGGCTAACAGCTTTCTTTTCGGCTTCCGCAGCAGCGGCTTCTACCGCTCCTTGAGCCTCTTCGCTTAGGGTCTCAGCTTGTCCGGCAGATGTGGCAGAGGATTTTTTAGCTGGCTCTTTTGGATTGGTCACTGCATACCTCCTTGGCTCTAGTTGTTATTTTAACTCATTAATATTTAACAGATTGGGACTTATATCATATTTTGCCGTTAGCAAAAAGTCAAATTGCCTCGCTCAAAAAACGCCTAGTGCTGTTACTCCTTCTCCGTATCTTCAGGATTCTCCTCAGACTGTTTCTCTTTCTTCGCCTCATACATCTTGGCTAGAAACTCAAGCCGCGCCTCAATTTTGCCCTTGGGTTCTTTAGCGCGCTTTACTTCTTTTTCAGCTACTTCGCCCAGGGCCTTTTCTGCCTCTTCAGCAGCTTCATCAACCCCGCTTACAGCTTCTCCATCTACTTCAGCCAAAACCTCAGCACGTTGCTCGACCACCTCTTTAATCCCTGCCTCGCTTATCACTTTCTCAAACGATTGCAGCGAAGCATCGGCTGCCTCTCTCGCCAGTTTGCCCGTCATCTCAGCCCGACCTATCGCTTCCTGGAAAGCCCTGATAGACATTATTGCCGCCTCCCTGGCAACCCTGGTCGAAGCTTCGGTGGCCTCTTTTGCCGCTTTCACCGTCGTCTCAGCCGAATCCCTGGCCTCCCTGGACAATGTCTCAACCAGTTCCCTGGCCGATTGCGCCGATGTCTCAGCGGTCTCTTTTACCTCTTTGCTTATCTCCTCAGCCTGGGCGATTGCTTCCTGATAGGCCTTTACCGACGTTTCCGCCGCTTCTTTGGCTGCCGCGACTGCTGCGCTGATGGCCTCTCTGACCGCCTTTTGAGATTCCTCCGCCGTCTCTTTAGCCCCTTCCTCTACTTCATTGGCCCTGGCCACCGCCTCCTCGGATGTTTTTTTGGCAGCTTCCGTCATTTCTTCTGCCGCTTTTACCGATGCCTCAGCAGTCTCCTTGGCTTCCCTGCTTATCTCTTCAGTGCGGGCTATTGCCTCCTGTAGGGCCTTAGCTGAGGCCTCAACGATATCTTTGGTCTGCCCGCTTATCTCTCCAGCCTTGGCCACCGCTTCTTCGGATGCCTTCAGCGATGCTTCGGCAGCCTCTTTGGCCTCCCGATTTATCTCTTCAGCGCGCTTTATTGCCTCTTTAAAGGCCTCAGCGGAAGCATCGGCGGCTTCCCTGGACTCCCTGCTTATCTCCTCAGCTCTACCCATCGCCTCATGGGCAGCCTTTATCGCTGACTCTGAGGCTTCCTGGGATGCCCTGGTTGATGCTTCAACTGTCTGCTTGGTCTCTTTGCTTATCTCATCCGCTTTAGCTATTGCCTGTTTTGAGATTTTCAAGGAGACATCGGCCCTTTCTTTGGCTTCTTTGTCTATCTCCTCAATCCGCAGCATAGACTCTTGAGAGTTTCGCAATGAGGCCTCGGCCACTTCCTTTGCCACCTTGCTCGTCGTTTCAGCCCTGGCAGCCACTTCTTCGGAGGCCCTGGCCGCAGAATCTGCGCCTTCCCTCACTTCCCTGCTTGTTTTTTCGGCTTTGCTTACCAGGTCCTTAGCAGCTTTGCTTGTTTGTTCTGCCGCCTCCTTGGCTGCCTTGCTCATCTTCTCGGCCTTGCTCCCCGCCTCTTTAGCCGACTTTACTGACACATCAACCGCTTCCTTTGCTTCTTTGCTCGCTGCTTCAGCGTCGTTTATTGCTGTTTGAGCCGCCCTCTTTGATGCCTCCGCCGCCTCCTTAGCTTCCCGGCTCAACTCCTCAACCCTGCTCAACCCCTCCTGAGACGTCATCAGAGATGCCTCCGCCGCCTCCATGGCCTCCCGGCTTATCCTCTCGGCTCGGCTTATCGCTTCCTCAAATGCCTTGGCCAGTGCCTTGGCCGTATCTTTCGGCGCATTCGCTGCTTCCACGGCTCGGCTTATCGCTTCCTGCGCCGCCTTAATCGTATCCTCAGCTTCGGTTTTAGCCTGCCGGCTAATCTTCTCCGCCCGGCGCACCGCCTCTTCGGCAGACTTGGCCGCTGCCTCAGCGGCATCCCTAGCTTCCCTGCCTATTCGCTCAGCCCGAAGTATCGCCTCATATGCAGCCTTTGTAGAAGCCTCCGCTGCATTTCGGGCCGCACGGCTCAGCTCTTCAGCCCTGGCTACCGCTTTCTCAAACGACCCGATGTTACCTTCAACATCAATAACTTCGGCAGACACTTTACTTGCCTTCCTTTAAATAAAACCTCTTTCCGTCTATTCTAGTATAGCTCTCTTGGTTTTGCAATAAGCAATTAATTAATTTCAACAAAAATAATGGTAAATTATTACCAGTCCTATTTCAAACTTTAGTCCGCCAAGCGTAAAAATTGACATTCTCCTGCTGGTGTGGTTAAAATAATTAAACCTTTGTTTTGAGGTGCAATATGAAATTAGTTGTTATAGGGCTGGGGCAATGCGGTGGCAGAATCGCTGACGAGTTCGCTCGGCTGAACCAGCGCGCCAGGAGCCGACGCGGCATTACTATAATCAATGGTACTTTCGCGGTAAACACCGATGCCGCCGATTTAAGCGGCCTGACCAGCATACACAAGGGACACAAACATAGAATCCTGATTGGCGGCAGAAAGACCGGCGGGCACGGCGTAGGCAAAGTAAATGAGATAGGTGCCGAGATAGCCAGAGAAGACGCCGATAAGGTCATTGATGCTATAAGGACAACGCCGCGCTTTTTTGAGACCGATGCTTTCATGCTTATCGCCGGCGCTGCCGGCGGCACTGGCTCCGGCGCATTGCCGGTGATGACGCAGCATATAAAGGAACGCTATGTAGATAAGCCGGTATATGACCTCGTCATCCTCCCCTTTGAGCATGAAGTTAGCACTGAAGAAAGGACAGCATATAACGTTGCTACCTGCCTCAAGTCCAGCTATTCGGTGGCAGATGCCGTGTTCCTGGTTGATAACCAGAGGTATGTCAGGAAAGATGCTTCAATAAGGACCAACCTCTCCAAGATAAACCAGATGATAGTTGAACCATTCTACAACATGCTCTGTGCCGGCGAGGAGAAAAAGCAAAAACATATCGGCGGAAAGCTGCTTGATGCCGGAGACATAATACAGACCCTTGTAGGATGGACGGTAATAGGACATGGCCAGACAGAGATGCCCCTGTTCAAACTACCTCGAGATTGGGGCAGCGATTTCAGAAAGAAGAGCAATGAAATCCAGAAGGGAATCCAGGCCATGGACGAAGCCATAAGCGAACTATCGCTCACATGCACCCCGGCGAACTCGCGGCGGGCTTTGTATCTGGTCGCCGGGCCGGCCAAAGAACTGAACATGGATTTGGTCAAGGAGCTTGGCGACTATATCAGGGACATGGCCCCTGAGGCTATAATAAGGAACGGCGATTACCCCAGGGATAGAGGCTCAGTGGATGTAACTCTAATCCTGTCCGAGTTGAGCGACGTTGAAAAGGTAAGAGACTACTACACGAGGTCAACTGCCCTCATCCCCGAGTTGAAGAAGAGGCAGCAATTGACTGAGGCCAAGCTGAAAGCGATTGACGATACGGCAAAAGATATACCGTCATTGCTATAGCATACCGATTTAATCGCTGTCTTGTTCACCCTCGCAAGGGTTGGTAATATCAGCCTTTGAAGCAAGTTGTCGCAAATAGCTATGTCAGCAGGACATTTGCAGGCATCATCTTTTTTCTCGCGAATTAATTCCATTTAAGGTCGCTCAAGCGTAAAAATTCCTTTAGCAACCAGATAAAATAGGGTATAATATGGCTGAGAGAAGATGACTCCCCAAGTCTTTTACCGCAAGTGGCGCCCGCAAACCCTGGCTGATGTCGTTGGCCAGGAACAGGTGACCAGGACGCTGCTCAATGCCCTGGCGGGCAACCGCGTATCTCATGCCTATCTCTT
>CAYWUK010000002.1:0-5871 GCA_964461475.1 uncultured Dehalococcoidaceae bacterium | reverse complement strand
CCCGCGGCACAGGCAAGACCAGCACCGGGCGTATCCTGGCCAAGGCCGTCAACTGCCTGAACAACGAGGGCAAGGGCGAGCCATGCAACCAGTGTGATATGTGCCAGGCAATAACCGAAGGCAGGGCCCTGGACATAATAGAAGTTGATGCCGCAAGCAACCGCGGCATCGATGAAATAAGAGACCTCCGCGAAAAGACCAGCTACGCCCCAAACCAGGCCCTCTACAAGGTCTATATCATAGATGAAGTCCATATGCTCACCAAGGAAGCTTCCAACGCCCTGTTGAAGACCCTGGAGGAACCGCCGCCGCACATAATATTCATTCTGGCTACCACCGAGGCGCATAAAATCCTGCCCACCATAATGTCTAGATGCCAGCGCTTTGATTTCCGGCGCATCTCTCAGGCGGATATATCTGCCAAGCTCGCCCGCATCTGCGACAGCGAGGGCTTTAAGGCAGAGCCGGAAGCGCTCAGGCTGATTGCCAAGGCGGTCACTGGCAGCCTGCGCGATGCGGAAAACCTGCTACAACAACTGACCACCTATTATGGCGCTGAGATTGGGCTGCAACAGACTCAGGCTATCCTCGGCATCAGCGGCGACCCGCGTACCGGAGAAGTAACAAGGCACATTATCAACAAAGATGTGTCTTCCGGAATAGCCGTCATAAATAGCGTTAACAACGATGGCGTGGACCTGCGCCACTTCAACCGGGAGCTAGTAGAATATCTGCGCATGCTGCTGCTGGTGAAGACAGGCTCCTCAGCAGCCATAGACCTCACCGCCGAAGACATGAAGGAGCTCAAAGAACTGGCCGCCAAAGCCCTGCTGCCCCAGATATTAAAGGCGGTAAAGCTCTTCGGCCAGCTTGAACTGGGCTTCGACAACTACTCCACCCTTCCCCTGGAGCTGGCGCTGGTTGAATGTACTCTGCATGAAGAGACCGCAGCAGATAAAGGGGAAAAGGTTGCCCACCGCGAAGTTGAAGAGCCGAAGAAAAGGGCAACCGCCGAGTCCACTCCACAACCCCCGGCGGCAAAACAAAAGTCGACAGATACAACGCCGGCCCGTAAAGCCGAACCCGTGCCGGAAAAGGTAACTGCCGAGCCCACTTCGCCCCCGCCGGCGGCAAAACAGAAGCCGACAGAAACAATACCGGCCCGCGAAGCTGAGCCCACGCCGGAAAGCGCTACCGGCAGCACTCACTTGCCCGATGACACAGAGAGCGATATTGAGCATCTGAGGTTGAACCTGAAGCAATCGATTAAAGACGCCCCGGATAACATCTCCCGGACCCCGGCTGCCGCCCTGCTCAGGAGCGCCATACCCACGGCTGTTGCGGAAGACACGATAGTATTATCCTTCAAATTTCCCTTCTACAAAGAGAAGATGGAGGAGCTTGAAAACCAAAAGATAGCCGAAAAAATCATAAGCCTTTGCCTCGGGCGTACCTGTCGGGTGCGCTGCGTCTACGAGCCGGAGGCCAATCACCTCGTGAACGCGGCGCTTAAAATGGGCGCCCAGATAATAGACGAGGAGGAAAGATGAATAAATTTATGATGCAACAGGCCCAGAAGCTGCAAGCAAAGCTGCTCCAGGCCCAGGAGGAACTGAGCAACCTCACCGTGGAAGGCAGCTCAGGCGGAGGGGCGGTTAAGGTTACCGTGAATGGACAACAGAAAGTGCAGTCGGTAAAGATATCCACAGAGGTTGTCAATCCCGAAGACGTTGAAATGCTTGAGGACATGGTCTTAACCGCAACGAATGAAGCCATCGCCAAATCGCAGGAAGCAGCTTCCAAGCAACTGGGCGGCCTTACCGGAGGGCTCAAGATTCCGGGGCTTACTTAAGGAGAGCTGGCATTGAACCAGGACCAGTCATCAGCCGCCAACGCCATTGATAAGCTCGTTCAGGAGTTTAATAAACTGCCGGGAATCGGCCCGAAGAGCGCCCAGCGCATCACCTTCTACCTGCTGCGCACCCCCAGCGAGCAGGCCAGGCTCCTGGCTGAAGCAATCCTTTCCCTGAAACAGAAAACCACCCTGTGCTCCGTCTGCTGCAATGTCACCGAGCTTGACCCCTGCCCTACATGCAGCAACAGCGAGCGCGACCGCCGCAAGATTTGCATTGTAGAACAGCCCCAGGACGTCCTCGCCCTGGAACATACAGGGATTTATAAAGGGCTGTACCACGTCCTCCACGGAGCAATATCGCCCACCGAGGGTGTAGGCGCTGATGACATACGAATCAGGGAGCTGCTCAACCGTCTGCAGGACAACTCGGTGGAGGAAGTCATCTTAGCCACCAACACCAACCTTGAAGGGGAGCAGACCGCCATGTACCTCAGCAAGCTGATTTCGCCCCTCGGCATCAGAATTACGCGCCTCGCCCGAGGGCTGCCCTTCGGCACCGAGCTGGAGTATGCCGACGACGTTACCCTGACCCGCGCCCTCGAGGGCAGGCAGGATTTTTAAATTACTTAAAATAGGCAACTTCAATTCTAAAGTATTTGGAACCGTCTCCCGACTGCTTTAAAAAGATATGCCAGAACCGCGTAATTACCAAACAGAAGCCATAGTCATTAAAAAGACCAGGCTGGGCGAGGCGGACAGCATCATCGCCTTCTATACGCCGCACCTGGGCAAAATCCAGGGCTTCGCCAAGAGCGTGCGCCGCCCCAAGAGCAAGCTGGCCGGCCACCTGGAGCTCCTCACCTACAGCCTGGTCTCCCTGGCCAGGGGCAGGAACCTTGACACCATAACGGGGAGCCAGACAATAAACAGCTTTCTCCCACTCAAGAGCGACCTCTGGCTAACCTCGTGCGCGCTTTACGCCGTGGAGCTGATTAACCAGTTCACCGCAGAACATATTGAAAATCAGCCCCTTTTCCAATTGCTGCTGGAGACCATGGAACGGCTCTGCCAGGAAGCCGAGGCTGAACTGGCCCTGCGCTACTTTGAGCTGCATCTGCTTGATAAGGTAGGCTACCGCCCCCAGCTGAGGGAGTGCATCTCCTGCCACCAGGAATTGACGCCCACCGTCAACTCGTTCTGTCCTGCTGCCGGCGGCATGCTCTGTCCCGCCTGTGCCCCCAACCATCCCGTAGTCTATACCCTCTCGGTGAACGCGCAAAAGGTGTTGAGGCTGTTACAGAACAGCGACTATAATGACGCAAGCAGGCTGAAAATGAGCCAGTCGCTATCCGACGAAGTGGAAAAAGCTCTGGGCAGCTACCTGAAATACCTGCTGGAACGGGAAATAAAGTCGGCCGGCTGGCTCGACGCTCTGAAAGAGCAGAGGCTGAAATTAAAGCAGCCCACCTTGCCCTAGGAAATAAAAGGCAAAAGAGGGCTGGCAACCGGGGTTGGGTTCTGTTTGGTTGGTTGGGAGCCCGACCGATTGTCATTGCGAGGAGCGTAGCGACGAAGCAATCGCTGTTTATCGTGTTTTGGGATTGCTTCGCTCTGCTCGCAATGACACTAGAGAGCAACCAAATGTAAATAAAACCCGGGGCTGGGAGTGTGGAACTCTCAGCCTTTTTATTATATTATAGATAGATATGGCATCCAGAATAGACAACATATCTCTGCAGCGCCGGCAAAAGCTGGAACACCTGCGCGCCAGCGGCGTTGAGCCTTACCCTCACCGCTACCGGCGCACGCATACCGCCCGGCAGGCCGTAGCTGCGCTCAAAAGGCAGGAAGACTCGGGCAAAACCAAAGCCCCGGTTGTCAGCGTGGCCGGGCGCATCACCGCCAGGCGCTCCATGGGCAAAATCTCATTTTTAGACCTGCGCGACGCCACGGGGAAAATACAGCTTTACTTTCATAAGCAGCAGCTTGATGAAGACAGCATCAGCCTGCTCAACGAGCTTGACATAGGCGACATCATCGGCGTCAGGGGCAAGCTCTTCCGCACCAGGAGCAGCGAGCCCACCATCGAGGTAAGCGCGGTAACGTTGCTAACCAAGTCATTACAGCCCCTGCCGGAAAAATGGCACGGCCTCAGCGACGTTGAAAAGCGCTTTCGCCAGCGCTACCTTGACCTCATCGCTAACCCCGAAATTAAAGAGATATTCCAGGTGCGCAGTCGCGTCATCGCCGCCATACGGCAATTCCTCAACCGGCGCGGCTTTATTGAGGTGGAGACTCCTGTGCTGCAACCTTCGGCCGGGGGGGCGCTGGCGCGCCCTTTCATCACCCATCATCATGCCCTTGACCAGGACTTCTACCTGCGCATCGCCCTTGAGCTTCACCTCAAGCGACTGCTCGTGGCCGGATTCGACAAGGTCTATGAGCTTGGCCGCACCTTCCGCAATGAGGGCATCTCCACAAGACACAACCCCGAGTTCACCATGCTGGAAAGCTACGAAGCCTACGCCGACTACAACGACGTTATGAATACGCTGGAGAAGATGGTGTACTACGCGGGCAAACAGGCCGCGGGCGCAACCGAGGTCAAGTTCGGCGACGACACCATAAATTTGAAGCCGCCCTGGCCGCGCATCCCCCTGCGCGATGCCGTGGAGCAATACAGCGGCATCGATTTCACCAGGCACCCCGAAGCCGACTCGCTGAGGGCCGTGATGCGCCAGAAAGGCCTTGAGGCCGACCCCGAGAAGAACTGGGCGAAGCTGGTTGACGACATCGTCTCAGCCTGTGTCCAGCCCAAACTCATCCAGCCCACCTTCCTATACGACTACCCCGCTTCAATGTCGCCGCTGGCTAAATCTAAGCCGGATAAAAAGCGCGTGGTAGAGAGGTTCGAGGCCTTCGCCGGAGGACTGGAGATAGCCAACGCCTTCAGCGAGCTTAACGACCCCGATGAGCAGAGAAAGCGCTTCACCGAGCAGCTTGCCGAACGCCACGGCGAAGGCGAGGAGACCTGGACTATCGACGAGGACTTCCTGCTGGCGCTGGAGTACGGAATGCCGCCCGCGGGCGGCCTGGGCGTGGGCATCGACCGCCTGGTGATGCTGCTCACCAACCAGCAGTCAATCCGCGAGGTAATCCTGTTCCCTCAGTTGAGGGAGAAACCTTGAGAGAGCCATGCTTGACCTTAAATTCATCCGCGATAATATAGAGCTAATCAGACAGGCGCTGACAGACCGCTGCGACAGCGCTCCGCTTGATGATATTATCAAGCTGGACTCCGAGCGCCGCCAGAAGATACTTGAGCTGGAAAACCTGAGACACGCGCGCAAAGAGGCCGCGCAGGAGAGGAAAGCCGCCAGCGAAGGGCGCGACCTGCGCTCCGGCATAAAAAGCCTTGAGGAAGAGGTCAGGAGCCTTGATGAACGGCTGCTGGGTTTCCTGTTGCAGGTGCCCAATATGCCCCACCCCTCTGTGCCCGTGGGCAAAGGCGAGGAAGATAACGTTATCTTGCGCTCCTGGGGAGAACAGAGGAAGTTCAGCTTCAAGCCGGCCCCCCACTGGAAACTGGGCGAGTCCCTCGGCATCATCGACTTTGAAAGGGGCGTGAAGCTGTCCGGCACCCGCTTCTACGTGCTCAAGGGAGCGGGCGCTCATTTGCAGAGGGCGCTCATCCAGTTCATGCTCGACCTCCATGTGAAGAAGCACGGCTACCAGGAGGTCTATCCGCCGTTTGTGGTCAAGCGGGAATGCCTGGTGGGCTCAAGCCAGCTGCCCAAGTTCGCCGATAACCTGTACCATGACGTTGAGGACGACATCTGGATGGTGCCTACCGCCGAGGTGCCCCTTACAAATCTCCACCGCGAAGAAATCATCGCGCCGGAAGTTTTGCCCCTGAACTACGTGGCCTATACCGCCTGTTTCCGCCGCGAAAAGATGTCGGCGGGGAAGGACACGCGCGGCCTGAAGCGCGGCCACCAGTTCGATAAGGTTGAGAT
>CAYWUK010000001.1:0-28639 GCA_964461475.1 uncultured Dehalococcoidaceae bacterium | reverse complement strand
CGCGATATTGTTGCTGGGCGGAATGATTACCCTGTGGCCTGACCGGCGGCACCCGCCGCTGCTAAGGCAGGCCTCAAAAAGCGGAGGATGAAAATGCGATTAAAACTGAATTTCAGCATAATCCTGGCGCTGGCTATACTTTCCCTATTCCCCACCCGGGCCGATGCCGCCACAGTAAGCGACATCTCCAAACAACTTATCTGCCAGTGCGGCTGCAACTCCGTCCTGCTCAATTGCAGCCACGCCGAATGTGGCACGCGCGAGACGATGACCGCCCTGATAAACCAGGACCTGGAGCAGGGCCAATCAGAGGAACAGATTATCCAGTCCTTCGTCGCCAGCTACGGAGAGCAGGTGCTGGCCGCGCCTCCCAAGAAAGGTTTCAACCTGATGGCCTGGATTATGCCCTTTGTGGCGCTGATTTTTGGCGGAGGGATAATCTACCTCGCCATAAAGGGGTGGCTGAAGAGGGGAAGGCTTGAGTCCGCGATTAAGATTGACGAAGACGATGAATACTGCCGCCGACTTGAAAAGGAGCTGTCCGAGTTTTCTGAAAGGAGCTTCCGGTGACCGTATTTTTTGCCATATTATTGACCATACTGGCTTTTGCTTTCATCATCTACCCGTTTTTCAGGCAAAGGCCGCATAGCGTCGATTCAACCGAGGGCGATGAATTGCAGGAACTGCACGCCAGACGCGATACTACCTACTCCATGCTCAAAGAGCTGGAATTTGACTTCCAGTCGGGCATCCTTTCGGAGGAGGACTATCGCGACCTGCAGGCGCGGTACAAGGGCAAGGCCGTCTCCATTCTCAAAGACATGGATGGCCTGAAGGAAAGCCCGCAAAATATTGAAGATGAAATAGAGAGCCACGTCCTGAAGCTGCGCCAGGTCAAAAAGCAGTTCTGCCCCCAATGCGGGGCAAGATATCAGGCGGGCGACCGCTTCTGCTCTCAATGTGGCGCCAAACTGAGCTGAGGGAGAAAGATGTTCAAACGCATTGCCTTATTAATAATATTGGCCATCACACTCAGTCCAGCGGCCTCTGCCATAGCCGCCGAGCCGGGCAATGGCGTAATAGATGGACTCGTTGTAAACAAGACTGCGGATGGCAGCAGCGTGGCCGACCAGGAAATAACCCTCAAGACCTCCCTGAATGGCGCAGAGGTGGACTCAGCTACCACCAGGACTGACGGCGAAGGCTATTTCACTTTTGCAGGCCTGTCAACCGAGCCAGGTTACAGCTACCAGGCGGCCATCGACTTCCAGAACGCGAGTTATGACAGCGAAGCGCTCAGCTTTGATGATAGCACCACCAGCAAATTTGCCGAGGTCGTCGTCTATGATTCCACTACCAGCAAAGATGCCGTCAGCGTTATGTCAGCCCACACCGTAATATACATAGGCGAAGGCGAGCTTGAGGTGAATGAATACGCCATGTTCGTCAACACAGCCGACCGTGCTTACATAGGGCCGAGCGCCGAAGATGACAAGGATACCATCAGATTCTTCCTGCCGCAGGGGGCTACTGGATTTCAACCTACCATGGGCCTGATGGATTGCTGCATTTATGGTCAGGCGGATGGTTTCACCGAGGGCATGCCGCTCCTGCCCGGCTCCAGGGAGGTGGCTTACTCCTACCAGGCCCCCTACAGCTCAGGGGCTTATAGCTTCATCTATCACGCTAATTACCCCACAATGAATTACGACCTTCTGGTACAGGGGGACACGGTCAAAGTCGCCAGCGAACAGATGGACGCAGGAGAGACGCTGACCATCCAGAGTAACCTCTTCACTCACCTTTCCACAACTGGCATTGCCCCCGGCGAGGCTATAGTGGTAAAACTCTCCGACCTGCCCGGAGGCAGCGGGCCAGGAGCCGTCACCTGGACAGCCCTTACGCTGGTGCTGCTCGCTGCCGTTTTTGGCGCGGGCTATTTCCTGCTGAGGAAGAGGCAAGCCCGGCCGGTAGAAGCCGGAGGCGAACTTGGACCAGAAGAGGAAAGCCAGAGATTGCTCGCTGAGCTTGCCGGGCTGGACGATGCCTTCGCCGAAGGCAAAATTCAAGAAGACGAATACCACAGGTTGCGCGCCGAAAAGAAGTCGCAGCTGGTCAGGCTAATCAACTCCAGAAGAGGATAGTAACAGAGCATAATGGAAAAATCCGCCTCCGCTGCTCAGGCCCTGGCAATCGAAATCGAGGGCCTAACCAAGTCCTTCGGCAATCGCCCCGCTCTGAGGGGGATAGACCTGGAGGTAAGACGGGGCGAGTCCCTGGTAATCTTCGGCCCCAACGGTGCGGGCAAGACCACCTTAATCAAGCTGCTGGCCACCATTATGAACCCAACATCGGGAAAGGTCACTATTGACGGCCTGGACCTCAAAAAGGATGCCGAGGCAGTCCGGCGCAGAATCGGCGTGGTCAGCCACCAGACTTTCCTCTACGGCAACCTCACCGCATATGAAAACCTGAAATTCTACAGCCGCATGTATGATGTGCCCGCGTACGAAGAGCGAATACACGAGCTGGCAACGATGGTGGAGATGGCGCCCAGACTTCACGACAGGGTGTGCACCCTTTCCCGGGGCATGCAGCAGAGGCTGGCCATCGCCCGCTGCCTGCTGCACAGGCCGAGCATAATGCTGCTGGATGAGCCAGAAACGGGGCTGGACCAGCAGGCCATATCAATTCTCTGGGAGGCCCTGCAAAGAGAAGGGGAAACAACCACCATCCTCACTACCCATAACCTGGAGCGCGGGCTAGAGCTGGGCGAGCGCCTGTTGATTCTGGACAGGGGGAAAATCGTTTACCAGGGGTCAAGCCAACTGCTGGACCTGGCCGCCCTGAAAAACACCTATAACCAAAGCACCAAGGTGGAAGCATGAATTTCTGGCAAAAGGTCATGACCATCACCTGGAAAGACATCATCTCTGAGATGCGAACCAGGGAGATTATCTTCTCGGTGCTGGTCTTCACCCTGCTGGTGATAGTCATCTTCAACTTTGCCTTTGAGTCGGGACAGGAGATGGCAGGGCTGCTGGGGCCGGGCATGCTGTGGGTGACCTTCGCCTTCGCCGGAGTGCTGAGCCTGAACCGCTCCTTCGTCCCGGAGAAGGAACAGGGCTGCATGGAAGGGCTGATGCTCTGCCCGGTAAGCCGGGAGGTAATCTACACCGGCAAGATGCTCGGGAGCCTGCTCTTTATGCTAATCATTGAAGCGATAGCCCTGCCCGCCTTCGCTTTCCTCTTCAATCTGCCCGTGCTCATACCACAGATTATCCTGGTCACATTCCTGGCCACGCTTGGCTTCGTCTCCGTGGGCACCCTGTTCTCCGCCCTGGCCGTAAACACCAAAGCGAGGGAGATGGTGCTGCCCATCCTTTTCCTGCCCATTGTTGTCCCCATAATCATCGCTGCGGTCAAGGCTTCCGCGGCCGCCCTCTCCGGAGCATCCTGGTCTGGCCTGGCACCCTGGCTCCAGATAATAGTGGCTTTTGACGCCATTTTTCTTGTGGTATCGCTTATAGTATTTTCCTTCGTCATTGAAGAATAGAGGAGAAACATGAAAGATAGCGGCTTAATAAAAAAGGGGCTGGTGTTATTGAACTTCATCCTGTTTGCAGCAGCCCTCTACCTGGTGTTCCTGTGGGTCCCCACCGAGCAGACCATGGGCATCGTGCAGCGGATATTCTATTTCCATGTGCCGGTGGCCTGGGTGGCCTTCCTGGCCTTCTTTCACGTATTCCTGGGCAGCGTTTTGTACCTCTGGAAACGGGACAGCAAATGGGACATCATAGCCAGCTCATCGGCCGAGGTGGGCATCGTCTTCACCACGCTTGTACTGATAACGGGCTCCATCTGGGCCAAACCAATCTGGGGGGTATGGTGGGTATGGGAACCAAGGCTCACCACGGCGCTCGTCCTCTGGCTCATCTACATAGCCTATATCATGGTACGCTCCTTCGCTGCGGAGGAGTCCAGGGGGGCGCGCTTTGCCGCAGTGGTGGGCATAGTCGGCTTCATCGATGTCCCCATCGTCGCCCTGGCAATCACCCTGTGGCGGACGCAACACCCCGGCCCGCTCATCTTCCAGGGTGGCCTGGCCCCCTCCATGCTGCTCACGCTGCTGGTCTGTCTTGCCGCCTTCACCACATTGTATTTGCTTCTGCTGACGCAAAGGATTTCGCTGAAGCACGACGAAATTGAAGTAGATATCATTAAGGAATTGGACACTCAATAAAGCATCAAACTGAGGAGAGTGACGATATGGAGAACGCAGGCTACTTATTTGCCGCCTACACCATTATATGGGCGCTGCTTTTCGGCTATGTGCTCACCCTGTTCAACAGGCAGCGCAGGCTCCGACGCGAAATCAACTCGCTAAAAGACGCCCTTAAGAAAAAGGGCATTGAATTTTGAGGGAAACAGGCTATTAAATACGGAGGTGAAATAAAAACCCATGGGCAGCGCCTCTTTATTTCAGCCAGCAGGAAGGCCCTACGCCTGAGGGAGTCCAGGGATGAAGTTCCTTTCCAAGCTAACGCTGGTGAAGAAAATCGCCCTGCTCACCGCGCTGGGGCTAGTCCTGGCAGTCGGCGTGTTCAGCTTCATAGGCATGCGAGCGGTGAACCAGGCTACAGAGGCAATGTTACAGGACCGGCTGACCACCGCCGACCTGGTGGCAGACTACCTGGATGAATCGCTGGGGCGCGCACTCATTGAGCTCAGAGACACCGCCCAGGCCATAAAAATCAACGAGGCAAAGGAAAACATCAAACCCCAGATAGAAAACCTGGAAGATAATTATCGGGAGTGGTCAATTTATATCAACGCCATCTATCTCGTTGATGACCAGGAACGAATTATATGGAGCGAACCGGACACCCCGGAATTAGAAGGTGAAGACATGTCCCTTTATCCCAGCATAGGGCAAACTATCAAAACTGGCGTAGAGACTATATCCGGGCTCGTTTTATCTCTAGCAACCGACACGCCAGTGGTATTAATCATCAGCCCGGTTAAAGAGGGAGGGGCGGAGAGCAAAGGCGCTCTTGTCGCCGCTATTGACATTGCTCAATCAAGCATTGGTGGATTCGTCCGCCCCATAAAAATGGGGCATACGGGCTACGCGGAGATTGTGGACCAGAACGGCATAGTGGTCGCCAGGACGGAGCCGGGCCCCGCGCTGGCCCCATTTGAGAAGAGCGACCACAGCGGCCGTTTTGCCGAGTTGATTGCTCGCGGAGAGCCGACTCGCGGCGTGTGCCACACCTGCCATGAGCCGGTGCAAAAAGTAGAAAGAAGGGATGTGCTGGCCTTTGTCCCCCTCTCCCAGGCTCATTGGGGGGTCGTCATCAGGCAATCTGAGAATGAGGCGCTTGCCCCCGTTCACGAGTTACGCCAGAACCTGCTCTTCTTCGGTGCTGCTTTAATCGCCATTGCCTTCGTAATAATCGTCATAATAACGCGCGACGTCCTGGGGCGCATCAGGATGCTCACCGCTGCCTCAAAAAGGATAGCTAACGGAGACCTGACCAGTCCGATAAACACCGCGCAGAAAGATGAGGTGGGCATACTGGCCCAGACCTTTGAGGACATGAGATCCAAGCTCAAAAAGTCCTACGGAGAGCTTGAGCAGAGGACGAAAGAGCTCTCTTCCCTGCTCGCCGTGTCGGAGACCCTTGCTTCCCTGGCCGATTTATCCAATCTGAATACGGCGCTGGGCAGCGCTCTGGATAAGACCCTGGAGATAACGAACCAGGACATCGGGGGCATAATCCTGCTGGATGAAGAAAAACAGGTTCTGAGTTACCGCGTTCACCGCGGACTCTCGCAGAAATACACTCGAAATATGAGGTTACACTTAGGCGAGGGCATAGCAGGAAAGGTAGCCCAGACCGGAGAGGCTATACTGCTCGAAGATATTTCAGCCGACCGCCGCGCTGCCCACCCCGACCTAATCTCCGCCGAAAGGCTGCGGGCATTTGTCAGCATCCCCCTGCGCTCCAAGGGGAAAATCCTCGGCGTGCTCAACATTGCCAGCCATCAGGCCTGCAAATTCTCGCCGGAAGAAGTGCGCCTTCTGCATGGAATCGCCAGGCAGATAGCCAACGCCGTAGAAAACGCCAGGCTGCACCAGGAAGTGCAGCGCAAGGATGAGGTTCGGGGCGAACTGCTGCGGGAGATATTCTCCATCCAGGAGGAAGAAAGGAAGAGGATAGCCCGCGAGCTGCATGACGAAACGAGCCAGGTGCTGGCAAGCCTCACCGCCAACCTCGCCGCAGCATCAAATTTGCTGCCGGACAATAAAGAGAAGGCTAAGGACATATTGCAAAGGGCACAGGACTTATCCATCCGCATCCTGGACGAGATACACAGGATGATATATGAACTTCGTCCCAGCCTGCTTGATGATATGGGGCTTGTCGCTGCGGTGAGGTCGCAGCTTGAGGAGAGCCTGCGCCCCACCGGTATAAAGGTGAATTTCAAAACGTCAGGGCAGGAGGAAAGGTTGCCCCCGCAGATAGAGGCAACCCTGTTCCGCGTCGTCCAGGAAGCAACCAGCAACATCACCAAACATGCCCATGCCAGGAAAGCCGATATAAGCTTACGCTTTAAAAAGGGCACCATCAGCATACAGGTTAAGGATGACGGCATCGGCTTCGATGTCCAGGAAGCGATAAGCTCAAAGGAGAGGCCACGTGGCCTGGGGCTCCTCGGCATGAAGGAGAGGGTGGAAATCCTGAACGGCACCATGAACATTAAATCGCGCCCCGCAGGCGCTGGCACGAAGATTGTCATTGAAATCCCATTAAAAAAGGAGGGGGCCAATGGATAAGATTAAGATAATGATTGTAGATGACCACGCCATGATGAGAGAGGGCATCCGCGCCCTGCTAGAGCCCCAGGACGACATTGAGATAATAGGCGAGGCATCGGAAGGAAATGAGGCCATTGAGAAGGCACAGGAGCTTGACCCTGATGTTATCATAATGGACATAGCCATGCCCGGCATGGACGGCCTGGAAGCTGCACGCCGCATAAAGAAGAAAAATACCAGGGTGAAGATACTGGTATTGACCCAACACGACAACCGGGAATACGTATTATCCGCCATCAAGGTAGGAGTTGCTGGATACGTATCCAAGCGGGCGCTGGCTTCGGAACTGGTATCGGCGATACGCGCCGTGCACAAAGGCGGCTCCTTCTTATACCCCTCAGCAACCACAACCCTCATTGAGGACTACCTGCGCATGGCCAAACAAGAGCCATATGACCGCCTGACGGCAAGGGAGAGGGAGATTCTTAAGCTAATCGCCGAGGGCCACACCAGCAGGGAGATTGCCGACAAGCTCGTCGTTTCCCTAAAAACCGTCCTGGGCCACCGCACCAAGATAATGCAAAAGCTGGGCATACACAATCGCACCCAGCTCATCAGATACGCCCTGCACAAAGGCCTGATTAGCAACTAAAACGAATATTAATAAGAACAATCTCATACCGCCCGTTAATAAAGCCCGGCAAAACTCTAACTTCAGGTTAGAGTTTTGTTTTTACCCGATATTAACAGGGCTATTTCCTATAAAAAACGAGCTATTGGCGACATAAAAACACGGAATTTAATCCATTGTTCCTGACCTGCGTGCAGGGGATAATGAGCTTAGAGTTCATTACTAAGCAGGCTGAAGTGGCCTGTAAGGGGGTGTGCGGTGAAGCGACTGCGTAACTGTACATTAGCTTTGCTTACCGGTTGTTGTGCCCCGCTGCTTATCTGGGCCGGGTTATTCAGCGCCCTGCGCCAGAGCTGGAAGCAGTCTAAGTCGCTGAGAAAAAGCGCTAACCAGGTCGGCGTGCGCATTTAAGGCGCAAACGGCAAGCCGTACCAAGCCGCCTAATTATTACATAAACTAGACGCTAAATTAAGGCGTAGTTTGAGCTACGCCTTTTATTATTTTATGGCGTTACATAGGACAAAAGCAGAACCTTCGCAACGCTCCCTCTAAGACACCACCACCTCTATATATAGAAGAAAACGCTGCCCCAACGCCACAACAATCGCCCGCTTCCCTAAATAAACACAGCTTTAAAAATAGTTTTGCCGACGCCATTTGCTAGAACGCTTCATCGGGCTTATACTACTAGCAATGGGATTCCAGTGAGCGACGATAAGATTCTAATTGTTGAAGACGACCCAAACCTGTTAAGCACCCTCAAGTATAACCTTGAGAAAGAGGGCTACAGCATCGCTACGGCCACAGATGGCGCAGAGGCTATTGAGACCGCTCGCGGAGAAAAGCCTGGGCTCATCATCCTTGATATAATGCTGCCCAAGATGAGCGGATTTGAGGTGTGCCGTGTCCTGCGTAAGGAGATGAATGCCCTCATCATCATGCTCACCGCAAAAGCAGAAGAGACCGACAAAATAGTCGGCCTTGAAATCGGCGCTGACGACTATATGACCAAGCCCTTCAGCATGAGAGAGCTGATAGCCCGCGTAAGGGCCATGATGCGGCGGGGCAGGGCTGGAGAACCGCCGCCAGCAACTGAGAGAACGCTGCTAAAAGTCAACGACCTTGAGATTGACCTCGCCCGCCACAGCGCCACGCTCAGAGCAGAAGCGCTGGAACTCACCCCGAAGGAGTTTGACCTGCTCGCTTTCCTCGCCCGGAACAAGGGCTTCGTCTTCAGCCGCGAGCAACTCCTGGAAAAGGTATGGGGCTATGATTTCGCCGGCGACACTCGCACCGTGGATGTCCATGTCCGCTGGTTAAGACAAAAATTTGAGCCTGACCCCCACAAACCCAGCCATCTGATAACAGTCAGGGGAACAGGCTATAAACTGGAAGGCTGAGCCGTTAAAAATTAACATAGCATTAACACTGCCTTAAAGCATCTTTAAGATTAATCCTGTAAACTATAGGCAAATGAGAACAAATGGCCTAAGTCTAAAGATAAACGTATAAAGACTACATCGCCGGGAGCTTAGGTCGGAATCAAAGGAGGTAGAGCCATGGAGATGAGAGCAGGCTTTCATAAGAGGTTGCGGGAAATCCAGGACGATATCCTGGTCATGGGGAGCATGGTTGAGAAAGCAATCGGCTATTCCATTGAGGCTTTGAAGGAAAGAGACCTGACCAAGGCGAAGCAATTGATAGCCGATGACGCCAAAATAAACCGGAAGAGGTTTGAGATAGAGGAAAAATGCATTCAACTCATCGCAACCCAGCAACCCATGGCCGGCGACCTGCGCATTATAATCTGCGTGCTCAACATCATAACCGAACTGGAGCGAATAGGAGATTATGCGGTGGGCATCGCCAAGATAGTGGTGATGATAGGCGACGAGCCTCCACTGAAACCCCTTATTGATATACCACGCATGGCGGAAAAGACCATCAAGATGCTGCACCGTAGCCTGGATGCCTTTGTCAACCGCGATGCCGATGCGGCCAAGCAGGTTGTCGCCGCTGACGATGAAGTTGATAACCTCTATAACCAGGTCTTCAGGGAATTGCTCACCTTCATGATGGAAGACCCCAAGACAATCACCCGGGCAACGCGGCTCATCTGGGTGGCACACAACCTGGAGCGCAGCGCCGACAGGGTGACCAACATCTGCGAGCGAATAGTGTTCATCGTTACCGGCAAGATGGAAGAAATCGGCGCTTCCAAATACTAGCGCGCCGCCATGCTCAAATAATCCCCGACAAACTGGCGCTTTGCCCGCGCTAGATGGTATCATTGATAATAGTTTTACCTGAAAGAGAATTCATGGACTTAAACCTCAGTTTCCTGGGCGCGGCGCAAAACGTAACCGGCTCCTGCTATCTCCTGGAAGCTAATAACACAAGGCTTCTGGTGGACTGCGGCCTTTACCAGGAAAGGGACTTCCTGGGCAGGAACTGGCAGCCCTTCAAGGTCCAGCCAAATACCATCGATGCCGTCCTGCTGACCCATGCCCACCTGGACCACTGCGGCCTGCTGCCCAGGCTCGTCAGAGACGGATTCAGTGGGAAAATCTACTGCACCAAGGCCACCGCCGAGATTGTCCAGATAATACTGCTGGATGCGGCACATTTGCAGGAAGAGGACGCTGAGCTTAAGAGGAAAAGGCATGAAAGGGAAGACAGGAAAGGCCCATACCCGGAAGCCCCTCTTTATACGGCGGATGACGCCAAGGCCGTTTTCCCCCTATTCTCGGCGGTGGAATACGGCGAGCGGGTGCGCATCGGCGATGGCGTTGAAGCCGCCTTCCACGATGCCGGCCATGTGCTCGGCTCGTCCATGATAAAGGTTATGGTGAGCCAGGAAGGCCAGCAAAGGAGCATCATCTTCTCCGGGGATGTGGGGCGCTGGGACAGGCCGATACTGCAAGACCCGAGCGTATTCAGCAAGACGGACTATTTAGTGGTGGAATCCACCTACGGCGACAGGCTGCATGAAGACCCCAAGGATATAGCCGAGAGCCTTGCTGAAGTTATTAACTCAACCTACCAGGCCAGGGGCAATATAATCGTGCCCAGCTTTGCCTTGCAGCGCGCCCAGGAGATACTGTATTACCTTAATAACCTGCTCATTGAAGACCGCATACCGCACTTGATGGTGTTTCTGGACAGCCCCATGGCGGCAAACATCACCGAGGTCTTTAAACGCCATGCCGAGTTGTTTGACAGGGAGATGACCCAATTATTAAAGCACCACAGGTCCCCCTTTGATTTCCCCGGCTTCAAAATGGTCCAGACAGTGGACGAATCAAAATCGCTTAACCACATCATTGGCACCATTATGATTATAGCCGGGTCTGGCATGTGCACCGGCGGCAGGATAAAGCATCATCTGGTCAACAATATTTCACGTCCTGAGAGCACCATATTATTCGTCGGCTACCAGGCAATAGGCACTCTGGGAAGGAAAATCGTGGATGGCGCCCAGCGCGTGAGGATTATGGGGCAGGAGTATCCCGTCCGCGCCAGGATAGCCCAAATCCACGGCTTCTCCTCCCATGCGGACAAAGATGAACTCATGAAGTGGCTATCCCGACTCGCGGAATGCCCGAGACAAATATTCGTTACGCACGGGGAGTCCGACGTAGCCCGGCAGTTTGCCAGCCTGCTCGGAGAAAAAATGGGCTGCAAAGCATCGGCCCCGGCATATGGCACCAAAGTCCTCCTCGAATAGCAATGCCGGACATACCTTGCTAAACAAAGGCATAGATATTAACCAGTGAATATTGAAGCGGATTCCAAAGTCAGAAGCTTAAGGGCGCTGCCCAGACGGCAGGTATTCATCACCATGGCAGGGGTGATGCTTGCCATGTTCCTCAGCTCTCTTGACCAGACCGTAGTTGGCACCGCCATGCCCAGGATTATAGGCGACCTGGGCGGCTTTACCCATTACACCTGGGTTACCACCGCCTATATCATTACCTCCGCCATCACCCTGCCCATAACAGGCAAACTGACCGATATGTACGGGCGCAAGTACTTCTACATAGCCGGGCTGATAATTTTCACGGCTTTCTCCCTGCTGTGTGGCCTGAGCAACACCATGACGCAGATTATAATCTTTCGCGGCTTTCAGGGCATAGGCGCCGGCATCATGATGGCCAATGCCTTCACCGTCATCGGCGACATATTCCCTCCATCCGAGCGAGGCAAATATCAGGGCCTGATAAGCTCAGTATTCGGCGTCTCCTCCATCATCGGGCCCACGCTCGGGGGATACCTCACCGACGCCCTGTCCTGGCACTGGGTCTTTTTCATCAATATACCTCTTGGCATCGCCACAATCGCGCTCTTCATATTTTTCTTCCCCCATGTCAGGCCTGACAACGTCAGACATCAAATTGATTACCTGGGCATATCAACCCTGATACTGGCGGTTGTCCCGGCGCTGCTTGCCCTATCCTGGGGGGGCATAGAATTCCCCTGGCTTTCCGCCAGCATAATCGGCATGTTCGCCACATCGGCGGTGATGACAGTCCTGTTCATAATAATAGAGAAAAGAAGCAAGGAGCCGATTATACCGCTTTCGCTATTTAACAACCGCATTGTCGCCGTATCGGAACTGGCGATATTCTTCACCGCATTTGGCATGTTCGGTGCCATCATATTCGTGCCGCTCTTCTTTCAGGGCGTCATGGGGCTATCCGCCACCGCCAGCGGCAACTTCTTGACCCCGATGATGCTGGGCATGGTGGGGGGCAGCTTCACCTCGGGGCAGTTTCTCTCGCGGGCCGGAGGCCATTACAAGATGCAGGGGGCCATCGGCATAGCCGTTATGGCGGTGGGCCTGGCATCGCTGTCGATGATGACTGCCCAGACCAGCTACCCGAGGGCTGTGCTTAACATCGTCCTGACCGGCTTCGGACTTGGCGTTACCATGCCGCTTTATACCATTACCGTCCAGAACGCCGTCCCCTATAAAATCATGGGGGTGGCCACTGCTTCAGTGCCCTTCTTCCGCTCGCTGGGAGGCTCGGTGGGGCTTGCCATATTCGGCTCGGTCATGAACAATCGCTTCGCCGACGCCTTCATGGCCAATCTCCCCAGCGCCGTCAAGCAAGCTATACCGGAAGACAGGCTATCTGACCTGATTCGCAACCCACAGGCGCTCGTCACGGCGGAGGGACAGAGTCCGCTCAGGGACCTGACGGCGCAACTTGGGCCACAGGGCGCGGAATTTTTCAACCAGATATTAAACACATTAAGACAATCCCTCGATTCGGCGCTGTCAGCCGTGTTTCTAATTGCCCTTATAATGGTGGCCCTGGCCCTTGTAATCCACCTTTTCATCAAAGAGATTCCGCTGCGCCGCAAACACCAGTGACGACAATGCTGAATGCCGCCGGCCAGCAAAAGATGGCATGGCTAAGCCGCTGAGGATGAAAACAGGTCAATACCACGCTGTCGGATAGATGAATGGGCCTGAAGAGGACAGGTTAATCCACTAACACGCAGTCCTTGAGGATAATGTTCCTGGCATAGCCAGTATATCGCCCCTGGACGTCCACGCTTTGCCCTTCTCTGAGCTTTAGCAGCTCGGGGCCGCGTTCCTTGCTGAACGTGCAGCGCACATTCCAGTTCAGCGGCGCTGCGGCGCTGCCCAGGATTATGTATTGCAGGTCAAGGTAATCCTTTACCACCACTTTCTGCACCGTCCCCGTTACATCTATAACTCTGTCGCTGAACCTGGCATCCGCCGCCGAGGCATCCGCATCAAAAGCTTCATTAAGTTCTCCAATGGTTACCATGCCCGCCCGCCTCGGTTTTACCGCTGGCACTTGCTCTACTTCCGGCCTTTGTTCTACCTCCGGACTTTGCTCTGCCGCTGGCTCTGGTTCTATTTCCGGGCTTTCTTCTACTGCGGGACTTTCTTCTACCTCTAGCTTCCGTTCTACCGATGGCTCCCGTTTTGCCCTGGGCTTCCGCCTGGGCGCCCTCTTGCCTTTTGTCTGGACTTTGACCGGCTCAGGCTCAGGAGGTGATGGCAACTCGGTCTCTAGAGGCGACGCCTCAGCCGGCGCTTGCTCCGGCTCGGACTGAACTGCTTCCGTTTCCGATTCCGCTTCTGGAGCCAGCTCCTCCTCCAGTTCAGGCTTAGGCTCTGCCGCGGGCTCCTCAAGCGGCTCTTGAATATATTCAGGCTCCTCAGGTATTTCCTCCAGAGGTGGCAGCTGGGGCTGTTTCTCCATCAGGATTTCTTTATACGTCTTTGCTATCTTCCTATAGGCCCTGGACAACAGCGGATAGCCGCAGTAACGGCAGGCCCAGTCCTCGGTTCTCTCTGTTTCCCGGCCACAATTAGGACATCTCGGCATCTTGTACCTCTTAAACAGAGATTATAACACAATTGGCCATGTCTGTTAACCCACTCAGCCCCACGGCAAGAGAAATGAGACAGCATTGCCACCGATATTGAGGAAAATCCCCAGCAAAAATCAGGGCATACACCCTGGCACCACAGGAATGATAGTGGTTAGCATAACATGGATATTCTGCCACGAAAAGGAGTGAAGATGATGTGGCTTGCGGCATTGCTGATGCTGTTATTCTACGGGCTGGCTGTCTGCACCATCGGTGGGATGTTAGCCAGTGGTATTAGCGCAGGCTTTACCATGACAGCAGCCGTATTTGAGATAATAGCGGGCATTATTATTGCCAGGATGATATACAGGCCCACCCACAATCAATGAGCCAGACGGATAGCCGGCCCCCTTAACTACGGCATCTCAGGAGAAAAACTAACGGGGCAGCCTAGTATCTTCTCTGCCTTCCCCCGCCAAAGCTACCACCCCCGCCCTCGGGGCGAGGCCGGGCCGCATTAACATTCAGCGCCCTGTCCTTCAGCATCTTCCCGTTGAGGCCGGCAATTGCTGCCTGACCTTCTGAGACTGATGGCATTTCAACAAACGCGAATCCCCTGGACCGTCCGCTATATTTGTCCATTATAACGTCGACAGAGGCCACTTCCCCGAAAGCTTCAAATTCTTTTCTCAGTTCTTCTTCATTTACATCAAAGGATAAGTTGCCCGCATAGATTTTCATATAATTGCCCCTCCGGCCAATTTAATAACCCCACCCAACACCACACCTCAAATGCCTTTATTGAGCCCGGCCACAAGACTGGTCAAGCACGGCCTGCCGGTTCAGCCAAGGCCGCGCCTTCGCCTGGCGTTCTTTTGCGCCTTTAAACGCGCCGCTTCTCCCTTAGAGACAAAATGACGACTCGCCTTTACCTCGCGCAGGATTCCGCTCGTCTGCACCATCCTCTGGAAACGACGTAACAGGGAATCCTGAGATTCACCTTCGCGTATTGATACTTTCAACGACATAATACACCAACACATTCTAGGGACATACACGGGCCGACTATCTTCAGCCCATGTATGTCCTGACTTTAAACTATGGTATTACCTGCTCGGTCTGACTTTGCGGTAGCAATCGCTGCAGTAAACCGGCTTATCACCGCGAGGTTCAAAGGGTACTTCAGTATCCTTGCCACATTCGGCACAAACCGCAGGGTACATCTGGCGTCTGGCTCCGTAGCCGCCCGAATAACGCTCCGCCTTCCTTGCCTGACGGCACGAGGGACAGCGTTTGGGCTCATTAGTGTAGCCTTTAGTCTGGAAAAACTCCTGTTCTTCAGCGCTGAAGGTGAAGGTTGCCCCACAATCGGAACACTGGAGAGACTTGTCCTGAAAACTCATTGGATGACCTCCTCTCTTATAAATTTTAGTTAGAGTTCGGTCATCCAATGCTTGGCTGGATTTTGAGCGATTTTAAAGCTTGTATAACCTAAACTGGAACTAACAGATATTATATATCAAAACTACATCTTTGTAAAATAGGCCCATTATTTTCAATGAGGCAAGCACGCAAGGGGCCATTTAAGACCGCGCCTGTCAGCCGGACTTCTGCCATGACCTTATCATGGTGAAGGCGAAGGCGATGGCTGCTATTACTCCACCTATTGAAATCCACCACCACCAGCCCATCTTATTTCCGTTATCCGCCGAATCGACTACTACTAGCCCTTTCGCCTGATTTTTCTTCTCTATCTCTGGCAGCGATGCCATGCCCTCGTTATTGGCTTCATCAACCTCGGCGAGATAGCCATCCACATCAACAACTGCCTTGATGGTGTGCGAGCCCGCCTCGGCAGTCCAGGTGAACCTCTGTTTCACCTCGGTGCCCGCAGCTACGGCTGGAACATCCTGACCACCCAGGGGAGAATCATCAATATAGTAGGTGATACGGGACGGGGCAGCCGTGCCGCTGCCCTCGTTCTTTATGGCGACGGTTAAGGTTACCAAATCCCCCGCCGACGGGCTTGCCGGCGACCATGTAATGCTGGATACGACAAGGTCCGGGCTGATGGTGGAAAAATCCACCAACTTCTCATTATTAGTCTCATCGCTCTCAATAAGCACTTCCTTGGAGTCGACCACCGCCCTCAGGCTGTGCGAGCCCACCGCAACGGTGCGGGTGAAGCCCTTGGTTACCTCGGCGCCAGCATTTATCTCAGGAACCTCCTGGTAACCTATGGCTGAATCATCAATATAGTAATTAATGCGGCATGCTCCCGAGCGGCCGTTTCCCTGGTTCTTTATGACGATGGCGAAAGTTACGTCCTTGTCCTTTTCCGCGCCCTCCAGCGACCAGCTTATGTCATGGACAATAAGGTCGGGGGCGAGGGTGGAAATGGCCACCGTGTTCTCATTGTTGGTCTCAACGCTCTCGGTGATGTTATTGGCCAAGTCGGCCACCGCCTTGATGGTGTGCGAACCTGCCACAGCCGTCCAGGTGAAGCCATCGCTCGCCTCAGCGCCAGCCTCTATCGCTGGAACATCGCGGTCGCCTATGGAAAAGCCATCAATATAGTAGGTGATGCGAGACGGGCCCACCCGGCTGCTGCCCTGGTTTTTTATGTTGACGGTGAAGTTTACCACGTCCCCTGCCGACGGATTTTTCGGCGACCAGGAGATGCCCTGTACCACGATGTCCGGTGGAGGCAGGGTTACCGCCTTCATGTTGTTGGTCTCATCGCTCTCGGTTACGTTATTTGTCACGTCGGCGGCTGCCTTAATAGAGTGAGTCCCTGCCACGGCAGTCCAGGTGAAGGTCGTCGTTACTCCCTCAGCGGCGTCTATTGCCCTGATATCCTGGTAGCCTATGGAGGAACCATCAATATCGTAGGCGACGCGTGAGTTGTCGGCCCCAACCTTGCCCTTGTTTTTTATGGTGACGGTAAAGGTTACCAGGTCCCCCGCCGACGGGCTTGCCGGCGACCATGTTAACGCCTCAACGAACAGGTCCGGAGCGGCTGCCGAGAATTTTACCGTGCCCTCATTGTTGCTCTCGTCGCCCTCTACAACCATGGTATTGTAGTCGGCCACCGCTTTGATGGTATGCAGCCCTGACTCAGCCGCCCAGGTGAAGGTGCTGTTTGCCGAGGCACCCGCATCTAAAGCGTCAACATAAGCGGCACCGAGGTAAGCATCATCAATATAGTAAGCGAACAGCGAGCTAGCGGCCTGGCCGTTGCCCTGGTTCTCTATGGTTACGGTGTATGCCACCGCATCCCCTATTAACGGATTCTGCGGAGACCAGGTGATATCCTGAACAACGAGGTCAGGGCTGAGGGTGGAGAAGGAAACCGATTTATCGTTGTTGCCTTCGTCGCTCTCGGCCACCATCTTGTCTGAATCGGCAACCGCCCTGATAGGATGTAAGCCCGCTTCGGCAGTCCAGGTGAAGGTCTTTATCAGCTCAGCATCGGCATCAATCTCCGCAACATCCTGATAAATCGTGGAAAAGCCGCCAATATAAAGGCCTATCTTTGACTCATCGGCCTTGCCGCTGCCCTGGTTCTTTATGGTGACGGAGAACGTCACTACATCCCCGGCCGAAGGACTTTCCGGCGACCAGGTGATGTTCTGAATGAGCAGGTCAGGCGCAAGCGGCGAGAAATTCACCGCCTTTTCGTTGTTTGTTTCATCGCTCTCAAAAAGCCAGTTATTATAATCGGCAACCGCTTTGACGGCGTGTGAGCCCTCTTTCGCCGTCCAGGCGAAGGTATAGTTTTCCGATGCGCCCGATTCAAGCACCGCCACAGAGGCTGAGGACAGGTATTCCCCATCAATATAGTAGCCCACGTGGGAGTTGTCGGCCCGGCCGCTGCCCTGGTTCTTAATGCCTACGGTGAAGGTTACATCATCATTTTTTGAGGGATTATCCGGCGACCAGGTTATATTCTGAATGATTAGGTCAGGTGCCAATGTTGTGAAATTCACCGTCTTTTCATTATTGCTCTCGTTGCTCTCCACGATATAATTTTCCTGGTCAACAACCGCCCTGATGGTGTGCGAGCCTTCCTTCGCCGTCCAGGTGAAAGTTGTAGCGACTGTGGCGCCGGCATTTATTTTTCGAGCATCAGTGTAGCCCCGGGAATTGCCATCAATATAGAAGTAAACAAGCGAAGAGCTGACCGCGCTGTTGCCCTGGTTCTTTACATTGATGGCGAAGGTTATGGCATCGCCCCTTGAAGGACTATCCGGAGACCAGGCGATGCTCTGTATGATGAGGTCGGGCGCAAGGGTGGTGAAAACGTGCGTTTTCTCATTGTTATTCTCGTCGCCTTCTGCAACCTGGCTATTGCTGTCGGCAACTGCCTTTATGGCGTGCGAGCCCGCTGTGGCGGTCCATGCGAATGTTTTCACAGATGTGGCGCCGGGGCTTAGCGGATTAACTGCATTCTCAGCAATATAGGCATTGTCAATGCAGTAGGCAACAGCTGAAGCATCAGCCTGGCCGCTGCCCTGGTTCTTTATAATGACGGTGAAATTGACGGTTTCCCCTATCGACGGGTTATCCGGAGACCAGGTGATGTTCTGAACGATGAGGTCAGGCGCTGGGTCGGCCAGGGCGATATTTGCCGCATATGACAAGCCGCTCAGACCAGGCATTACCGAGCACGCGAGGATAAGCACCAGTGGTAACGCTATAAATGCGGTAAAAACCCGTCCCCGGGCAGTCGGCATCACTTCAGCCTTCCCCTATCGGCCTGATAGCTGCAGAGGGCCTTTTCCTTCTCCGCTATGATTTCAATTAGCCAGCTAATTTTGAGCTCTTACTTTAAGTTACACTGCCTGAAAGCCCCAGTAAATAATAAAATAGTCATATATACCGGGGTACTTATGTCATGCCCATAGAAATTCACAATTTTCCAGGCTGTTAAGGGCAAGTATATACATTTTAAGCATGGAAATCATTCAAGCTCACCCCCATTTTGATAGGGGTTTAACCTTAATCTAAGGAGAAAAGGACATTTCGCTGCGGGCGCTTCGGGAAGACATCATAGATTTGTGTTAAAATAGGTATTATCTTTCCCGCAAGGGGGTATAAAATGACGCGACTGGTACTCCTAAGGCATGGAGAGAGCATATGGAACAAGGAGAACAGGTTCACCGGCTGGACCGATACCGATTTATCAGAGAGGGGAATCGCCGAGGCGAAGAAGGCCGGCCAGGTCCTGAAGAAGGAAGGATACTGCTTTGATATTGCCTTCACCTCGGTACTGAAAAGGGCGATACGGACTTTATGGATTGTCCTGGACGAGATGGACTTGATGTGGATACCTGTCTACCGCTCCTGGCGCCTTAACGAGAGGTTTTATGGCGCCCTGCAGGGATTAAACAAGTTGGAGACCGCGGAAAAGTATGGAGAGGAACAGGTGCTCCTGTGGAGGCGCAGCTATGACGTCCCGCCGCCAGCCCTGAAGAAGACGGACGAAAGATACCCAGGCAATGACCCGAGATACAAGGGCCTGGCCGAGGAAGACCTGCCACTGACGGAATGCCTCAAGGATACATCCAGGCGCGTGCTGCCCTACTGGCACGAGGAGATAGCCCCTGCCATAAAGGCGGGAAAACGGGTGATAGTATCGGCTCACGGGAACAGCCTGCGGGCGCTGGTCAAATACCTTGACAACATCAGCGATGAAGATATACTGAAGCTCAATATCCCCACCGGGATGCCCCTCATATATGAGTTGGACAACGATTTAAAGCCAATAAAAAACTACTACCTCGGCGACCCCGAAGAAGTTAAAAAAGCCATGGAAGCGGTCGCCAAACAGGGGAAGGCGCGATAGAACATGCCAAGTAGAATAACTGAAAAGGGCGAAAATTCCAAGCTCTTGATTCTGGGGGTTGACCTCGGCAGCACCAAAATACTCACCGCAGTAGTCGACGCCGAAGGAAAGATGCTTTCGCGCGACCACAGCATAACGGCGGCGGCAAAAGGCCAGGATTACGTTATCCATGCGATACTGGAGTCAGCAGGCCGTTCCCTGGAGCAGGCAGGCATGAGCGCGGCAGAAATCAGCGCCATAGGGGTAGGGGCGCCGGGAATATCGAACCCGGAGACGGGCATCCTCTTTACATCCCCGCACCTGCCCGGGTGGAAAAACGTGCCGCTGAGAGACATCGTGCAAAAGGCACTCGGCAAGAAAACTTTCATGATTAACGACGCCAACGCAGCAGCCCTGGGAGAACTCCGCTTCGGCGCCGCCAGGGGCGCCCGCAACTTCATCTACATCACCGTCAGCACAGGCATCGGCGGCGGCATTGTCATCGACGGCAAAATCTACGGCGGCGCCATCGGGATTGCCGGCGAAGTGGGGCACATGACCATCAACGATAAGGGGCCCCTCTGCAAATGCGGCAACAGGGGCTGCTGGGAGATGCTGGCCTCGGGTACAGCCCTGGCCAGGGAAGCCAGAGAACACATAGAAAAAGGGGGCAAGACGTCCATCCTGGAATATGCCGGCGGCGATATAGGCGCGGTGAAGGCCGAGGCCGTGCAGAAGGCAGCCCAGGCCGGCGATGTACTGGCCAAAGAGATCATCGCCCAGACCGCTTATTACCTGGGCGTGGGGCTGGCCAACCTGGTAAACATCTTCAACCCGGAGATGATAGTCATCGGGGGCGGCCTGTCCAACATGGGCGATATGCTGCTTGAGCCCGCCTACATGACGGCCAGAGAAAGGGCATTTAAAGAGTCTTACGGCGCGGTGCGCTTCGCCCGTGCTGAGCTGGGGCGCAATTCCGGTGTTATGGGCGCCGTAGCCTTCGCGCTGGAGGAACTGAAGAAATCCTAAGACCATTAATCACAGAATAAGCTAAACGGTAGTTAATGATATGAAACGCTCAGGCATTTATAACAGGCGGACGAAAATAGTGTGCACCATCGGTCCGGCCACCGGCTCGGCGACGATGACAGAACGCCTGCTAAAAGCCGGCATGAACATCGCCCGCCTCAACCTCTCGCACGGCACGCACAGCACGCACTCCCATTACATCAACACGGTGAGGAAGGTAAGCCAGCGGCTTGGCATAAAGGTGGCCATCCTGATTGACCTGCCGGGGCCAAAATACCGCACGGGAAAGCTAAAGGACGGCCAGGCCATTCTGATAAAAGGGGCACAGGTAACACTCACCCCAGGAAAAGCGGCTGGCGATGCTTCCATAGTGCCGGTAAATCTGCCGAACCTGGCGCGGGATGTAAAAATAGGCGATACCGTGCTGCTCGACGATGGGGCGATGCAGCTTAAAGTAATCGGCAAAGACGGGAGCCAGGTGAAGTGCCGGGTAATCGTTGGCGGCGTGCTCACCGAGGGCCGCGGGCTGGTAGTGCCCGGTATGCTCGGCTCCGCGCCATTCATCACCGATTCACTGCGCAAGCATATCCGCTTCGCCATAGAGCATAAGCCGGACTACCTGGCCATCTCCTTCGTCAGCAGCGCCATCGATGTATCAAAGGTAAGGAATATACTGCGCAAAGCCGGGGCGGATATACCGATTATCGCCAAGATAGAGCGCGGCCAGGCGGTGAATGACTTTGATGATGTTATGTCAATCAGCGACGGCATAATGGTGGCGCGGGGAGACCTTGGAGTGGACATCCCCCTGGAGAGAGTGCCGCTGGTACAGAAGGAAATCATACGCAAGTGTAACCTGGCGGGCAAGCCGGTGATTACCGCCACCCAGATGCTGGAGTCAATGGTGAATAACGCCCGCCCCACCCGTGCCGAGGTCACCGACGTGGCCAACGCCATAATAGACGGCACCGACGCCACCATGCTTTCGGCGGAGACATCCATCGGCAAGTACCCGGCCGAAACGGTGAGGACGATGGCAAAAATCGCCCAGGAAACCGAGGGCACGCTCCAGTACGAAACTCTGCTGGCGGAAAGGGGCACTTGGCTGGAGAAGGTGCCCGACGAGCTGATAAGCTACAGCGCTTGCCATGCCGCCCATATCCTGGGAGCAGCGGCCATCGTCGCCTTCACCCAGTCCGGCAGCACGGCGAAGCGGGTATCAAAGTACCGCCCCCGCATGCCTATCCTGGCGATAACGCCAAGCGAAATCACCTCCGGCAGGCTGCTGCTGCACTGGGGAGTGTACCCCTTCCAGGTGAGCAACGCGGCATCAGTGGATGAGCTTTTCGCTACGGGGGCCAAATTAGCCAGGGAACAGGGGCTAGCCAAACCGGGAGATTTGATAGTGATTACCGGCGGCGTGCCGGTCGGAGTGGCCGGCTCCACCAACTTGCTCAAACTGGAGAAAATCCTTTGACATTGAAGAGGATACGGAACGAGCCTTAGCTGCGGAGGCATAAAAGTGAGCCCTGCTGCCAGAAAATGTGATTTTTTCTTCAGGCCGAGGAGCATCGCCGTCATCGGGGCTTCCCAACATCCGGGCAAGGTCGGCTTCAACACGCTCAAAAACCTGATAGATGACAATTTCAAGGGCAGGATATACCCGGTAAACCCGAGCGCACAGAATATACTCGGGCTGAAGACATACCGCAGCGTGGGGGATATTCAGGATGATGTTGACCTCGCCCTGGTGATAGTCCCGGCGGAAAGGGTCATCAACGTCTTCAAAGAGCTGATAGACAAAAGGATTAAAGGCGCCGTCGTCATCAGCGCTGGATTCAAGGAAATAGGCGGCGAGGGGGCGAAGCGGGAGAGGGAGCTGGCCGAGATGTGCCGCGGCAAAATCAGGGTAATCGGCCCCAACTGCCTCGGCATCATTGACACCTATTCCAGCCTGAATGCATCTTTCGCCCAGACCATGCCCGCGCAGGGTCAAATAGGCTTCATATCTCAGTCCGGCGCCATGGTCACCTCCATCCTTGACTTCGCCGCCGGGCGAGACCTGGGCTTCTCCAAGTTCATCAGCATGGGCAACAAGATGGACCTTGACGAGACCCATTTTCTTGAGATACTGGGCGATGATGTTAATACCAGGCTCATAATAGGCTACATTGAGAGCGTGACTGACGGCAAGCGGTTCATAGATATCGCCGAGAAGGTATCACGGAAGAAGCCAGTTATCCTCTTTAAGTCGGGCGTATCGGCCGAGGGGACACGGGCTGCCTCCTCCCATACCGGCTCCCTGTCCGGGCTGGACCGGGCATACGAATGTGCCTTCCAGAAAGCAGGAGTGATAAGGGCCAGGGCTGTGGAGGATCTCTTCGACTGGGCGGAGGTGTTTTCCTCGCAGCCGCTGCCAAAAGGGAACAGGCTCGCCATTGTCACCAACGCCGGTGGGCCGGGGATAATAGCCGCCGATAAGGCCTCCGAAGAAAAACTCAGGCTCTCCTCATTCAACCCGGCCACCATCGGCAGCCTGAAGAAGATATTGCCCCCGGCAGCCTCGGTCTATAACCCGGTGGATGTCCTCGGCGATGCCGACGACGAGCGCTACCGCCAGGCCATTGAGCTTGTAATCCAGGCGGATGAGGTGGACGGCCTGATTGTAATCTTAGCCCCCCAGGCGGACAGCCAGATTGAAGAGACGGCCAAAGTAGTATCAAGCCTCTCTTACACCTCCCCCAAATCGGTCATCGCCTCTTTTATGGGCGAAGACAGGGTCTCCGCTGCCTACAGCATATTCAAGAGGGGGAAGGTGGCCAATATCGCCTTCCCGGACCGGGCGGTTACGGCGATGGCGGTTATGGCGAGATATGGCCGCTGGAGGGAGACGAAGAAGCCGGAAATTTACACGAAAAAGATAGGCGAAGAAAGGCTGGAGAAGCTGCTGAAAGCAAAGACGGATGAACACAAGATTAAGCTCGTTGACTTTGAGGCGAGGGAGCTGCTCAAACTCTGCGACATCCCCACCCCGCCCACGGAGCTGGCGAATACGCCTGATGAGGCGGTGAGCGCCGCCGAGAAGATGGGCTTCCCGGTGGTGATGAAGGTCTATTCCACAGAGATACTGCATAAGACGGATGTGGGCGGCGTCAGGGTCGGCCTCAAAAACGCCAGAGAGGTGGCCCGGGCCTTTGAAGGGATAATGGTCAACGTAAGAAGGTTCCTGCCCCAGGTGCCGATATCGGGGATAGCGGTTCAGAAGATGGCTGAAGAAGGCAAGGAAGTCATTGTAGGCTTTTCCCGCGACCCCCAGTTCGGGCCGCTGCTGATGTTCGGACTGGGCGGCATATACGTTGAAGTCCTCAAAGACGTAAACTTCGCCCTCACTCCCCTGAGCATGAAGGAGATAAAGGAGCTGGTATCGGGGATAAAATCATTCCCCCTTCTCAGCGGAGTTAGAGGCGAGAAGGAGAAAGACCTTGATGCCCTGTATGAGGTGATTGCCGCCATATCCACCTTGGGGGAGAAGTTTCCCCAAATCATGGAGATGGAGATAAACCCGCTGATGGTTAAAGACAAGGGCGAGGGAGTCTGGGCCATAGATGGAAGACTGATATTAAGGGGGGAACAGGGATGATAGAACTATTTGTAGGCTCAACAACAAAATATGCCGGCAAGACCATGGTGGCGCTCGGCATTCTGGATTTCTGGAAGGGCAAAGGGCTGAAGGTGGGCTACTTCAAGCCCGTAGGCAAGAACTTCGCCATGAAAGATGACGAAAAGGTTGAAGAAGATGTGCTGCTGATTAAAGAACGCTTTTCGTTAGAAGATGATCCATCCCTTATGTGCCCATTCTACCTTGATTATACTGATTATATCAAACTCACCAGCGGCAACAAGCTCAGCGAGGCGGGAGACAGGATATATAACGCCTATGAGCAGCTGAAGAAGGGCAAAGACGCGGTGCTGGTCGGGGGTGGGCAGGACCTGTTTGACGGCTTTTCCGTAGGCGCCTCAAACATACACTTCATTGAAAAATTCAACATGTCCGCCGTCCTGGTTGATTCCCCCGCCTTCGGCGAGGTGAACCTGGATACAATAGTCGCCATGCAAGACCGCCTCAAGGAGAAGCTGGTCGGGGTCATCTTGAACCATCTTCCCCAGGAAAGCATAGACCTCACCAGAAAGTATTTCCTGCCCTTCCTGGAAAACAAGGGGATAAAGGTCTGGGGGCTGATACCGACAAACCTAAAGCTGAGCTCGCTGAGCGTGGCCGAGATGAAGGAGATACTCGGCGGCGAGATTCTCTGCTGCGAAGATAAAGGGGAGGAGATTGTGGAAAGCCTGGTGGTCGGCGCCATGAACGTCGAGGGCGCCCTGAAGTACTTCCGCTCCCAGGCGAACAAGGCGGTGATAACCGGCGGCGACCGCTCCGATATCCAGCTCGCCGCCCTGGAGACGCCGACCAAGGTCATCATACTCACCGGAGGCCTTTACCCCAACAGCTCCATCATAAGCGCTGCCCAGGACAAGAAGATACCGCTGATGGTTGTCCGCGATGATACCATGACCGTGGTCAATAAGATGGAGTCGGCAGTCCACCGCGTCAGCGTAAAGGGGAGAAGAATTGAGGAGGGCATCGCTACATTTCGCAGGTTCGTTGATAAAAGCTACCTTGAGAAGCTAGCAAAGTAAACATAGCCATAATGCTTAATCTATAAAGAGGTGGCTGATGAGCTCGCTGCGGCAAAGTGGAATATTGCTGCACCCAACTTCCCTTCCCAGCCCGTTTGGCATCGGTGATTTGGGGCATGAAGCATACCGATTCATCGACTTCCTGGCGAGCACCGGGCAGACCCTCTGGCAAATATTACCCCTGGGACACACAATCTATGGCAACTCGCCATACATGTGTTTCTCCGCGTTCGGAGGAAACCCGCTTCTCATCAGCCCGGAAAAGCTTGCCGAGGACGGCCTGATAGACCCATCAGACATTGAAAACCCGCCGCAGTTCCCGGAAGACAGGGTGGACTACGGCACGGTTATTCCCTTCAAAATGTCATTGCTCGCCAAGTCATTCCAGAAGTTCAAGGAGAGATTATCCGGGACACATGTCAGTGACGACTTCTACGCATTCTGCCAGCAAAATGTCTCCTGGCTTGAGGAATATGCGCTCTTCGTAGCACTGAAGGCAGCGCACGGACAGCGCGTATGGACAGAGTGGGAGGCAGGCGCTTTCGGACGAGACCCCGGCGCGCTCGTGAAATGGAGAAACAAGCTGGGCGAAGAGATACAGTTCCATAAATATACCCAGTATATTTTCTTCAAGCAGTGGCAACACCTGAAAAAATACTGCCGCAGCAAGGGCATAAGTATAATCGGCGACATGCCGGTATATGTAGCCCATGACAGCGCCGATGTCTGGGGCAGCCGAACGCACTTCTACCTAGACGATAAAGGCAAGCCACTAGTAGTTGCCGGGGTTCCACCCGATTATTTCAGCGCCACCGGGCAACGCTGGGGCAACCCCATTTACCGCTGGGGTGCCATGGCGCAGTCGGGATACAAGTGGTGGATAGACCGCTTCCGCATCAACTTCGAACTTGTTGATATACTGAGGCTGGACCATTTCCGCGGCTTTGAGGCATACTGGGAGATTCCTGCCACCGAGCCGACGGCGGCAGTGGGGAGGTGGGTGAAGGGGCCGGGGGCATCCCTATTTAAAGCGGTACAGGCAGCCCTGGGCAATATCCAGATCATAGCTGAAGACCTGGGGCTTATCACTCCGGAGGTTGATGCCATGCGAGACCGCCTCAAATTCCCCGGGATGAGGGTCTTGCAGATGGCTTTCGGTAACGACCCCAAGGCTGCGGAATACCGGCCACACAATCACACCAGGCATAGCGTCGTCTACACCGCCACCCACGACCATAATACAACCGTCGGCTGGTTCACCGCCAAAGCGGGGACACAGACATCCCAGACGAAGGAGGAGGTAGAAAAGGAAAGGAGATATGCCCTCGCCTATGTCGACACTGACGGCAGAGAAATACACTGGGACTTCATTCGCCTCGCCCTGGGGTCGGTGGCGAACACGGCTATCTTCCCCCTTCAGGACGTTCTGGGGCTGGGCAGCGAAGCCCGCATGAACCTCCCCGGGACTTTCGCGGGCAACTGGGAATGGAGGTTCACAACAGACATGCTTACGCCGGCCATATCAGACAGGCTGAGAGCGTTGACCAGGATTTATGAGCGCTGCCCTTGATATCCTTTAAACTTCTACATCCTTGACAAAGAAATACTGCTCACTTAAAGTGTGAGTTACTGGGCAAACGATGATTTGCCATAAGCAAAAGTAGAGGAGTATCTATGCAAGGGATTGCCCCTGTAATCGCATTTGTTGGCATTCTGGTCTTTCTGGCGCATCTCTTCACCGGCATTTTCAGCCGTACCAGAATACCGGATGTCATCCTGCTGATAATAATAGGCGTCTGCGTTGGCCCGATTCTGGGTCTGACCTCCCCCTCGCAGTTTGGGGAAATCGGCCCGCTCTTCACCACAATTACCTTAATTATCATCCTGTTTGAAGGCGGTATAGCGCTGAGGCTGAGCATCATACGCTCGGCGCTCGGCGGCGCCATGACGCTCGCCCCGCTCAGCTTCTTTATGACCATGGCGGTAGTGGCAGGGTTCAGCATCTGGCTCACCGACCTGACCATTATCCCCGCCTTCATCCTCGGCGCCATCGTCGGCTCCACCTCGGAGACGGTGGTCATCCCCCTGATCAAGCAGCTCAAAATACAGGAGAAGACGCAGACCCTTCTCTCCCTGGAGTCTTCGGTGAACGATGTCCTAAGCATTATCATCACCGTCGCCCTGGTGCAGGCCTATACCATGGGGCAATTCGAGATAGCCTCCATCTCCGGCGACCTTATTTCGTCCTTCCTCGTCGCCATAGTGTTCGGCGTCATCGGGGCTTTCATCTGGTCAACCCTGCTCAATAGAATACACGCCATCAAGAACGCCATGTTCACCACGCCGGCCTTTGTCTTCGTCATTTTCGGCATTGTTGAGACGCTGGGCTTCAGCGGCGCCATCGCGGCGCTCTCCTTCGGCATTACCATAGGAAACATAAAATCAATACACTTCCCCTTTTTCAAAGAGCACACGGCGCGGGAGCCGGTCGGCCTCACCGAGACGGAGAAGGCTTTTTTCAGCGAGGTGGCCTTCCTGCTCAAGACCTTTTTCTTCGTCTATCTGGGCATATCCCTTGAGATAATCAGCGGATGGCTGATTTTAGTGGGATTCATCCTCACCATCATTGCCTTTGCCCTGCGCATACCGGCCGTCAAAGTCTCGGTAAGAAAATCGCTTCCGATAAAAGACATCTCCATCATGGCAGTGATGGTTCCCAAAGGGCTGGCCGCGGTGGTGCTGGCCTCAATACCCCTGCAACAGGGTGTTGTCGGCGGCGAACTGATAAAGAACATCACTTACAGCGTGGTGCTGCTGAGCATAGTTATGACTTCTTTACTCGTCCTGCTGTTGGATAAGACAGCCCTGCCCCGCTTATACGCCTGGATTTTCTCGCCGACCCTGCCCAAAATACGTTTAAATTTCAAAATGAAAACTCAGCCCGAAGAAGGGGCAGAAGAAAACGGCGAAATCGTACCTGCCGGCAAAAAGATGTTCGGGGGATACAAAAAAGACGAATAGAGCAAGGCTGGCGGAAGCAGGGAAAAGCGTTTTTCATCTCAGCGAAGCGATGAGGCAGACATCTCCCCGGCTCGCGCCAGCAATGCCCTGGCATCGGCCGGGATGGGCTGCGTGCCGTAGCCGGTCTTTTCAAAATTCCTGATAATAGCTTCCAGCGCCTTCCTCTGCAAATCAAAAACCGGCATATAGCTCACGGAAAACCCCTTCGCTGACCTGGATAGTATGATACACCCGTCCTGCTTGTTCTCCCTTTGCC